>NZ_JBWYIX010000010.1:0-154933 GCF_056779935.1 Acinetobacter sp. ANC_7512
ACTTTCGCTTGTGCATCTTCTTTAGCAGCAAGTGCATCATCACGTGCTTGAGTCAGCTCAGTAAGTTCTGTTGGCGTGATTAAACCATCTGCTTCGGCATCTGCTAGTGCTTGCTCTGCCTCAGCATATGCTGCTTCAGCCGCCTCTACTGCCTCTGTCGCTTCTTCAAGTGTAATATCTTCGCCGTCTGGTACGCCATCACCATCTGCATCATTGACTTCAGGTAAGTCAATATTTACAAGAGCATCTAGACGATCTTGTAAACCATCTTTAATCGCTCCATTTGGCAATACATTTACCTTATCTTGAGCAACTTCTTTTGCATCAAGTGCAGCCTGTACTTTCTGTTCAAGAATACTGAGTTCAAGCGGGTTAATTAAGCCATCTTTTTGAGCCAAAGCTAAATTATTAAGAGCTTCAGCATATTTAGCTTCAGCTTCTTCTACAGCTGACTGCGCTTCCTTAATCGCTTCTGGTAAGCCATCTACAATGCCATCACCATCTGCGTCATTTACTTCAGGCAAACTTATGTCAGTCAGATCATCTAATCGATCTTGAAAGGCATCTTTCTGCTCCTGAACAGATTCAGGTAGAGCATTTACTTTACTTTGAGCAGTTGACTTAGCAATTTGTGCCTGCTCTAAAGCATTCTGTAAAGCATTAAGCTCTGTTGGATTAATTAATCCATCACGATTTGCAACAGTTAAAGCATTTTCAGCAGCTGCATACTTTGCTTCAGCCTCCGCAACAGCCAACTCTGCTTCAATGAGTGCTTCAGCGATATCATCTACGATACCATCATCATTTTCATCATTAATTTCAGGTAGGATGATATCCACTAAATCTTCAAGACGTTCCTGCAAAGCATCTTTTTGAGATTGAACTGATTCTGGTAATAAATTTGTTTTAGTTTCTGCTAAGGCTTTGGCACTCTCGAAAGCCTCTTTAGCTTGATCTAATTCCGCTCTTTCAGCAGGTGTAATCAGGCCGTTTTCATTCTTCTCTAAAATTAAATCTTTTAATGCTTCGTACGCTTGTTCAGCATTGGCTACAGCTTCTTCAGCATCTAGTAAAGCTTGCTCGAGATCATCTGGTACACCATCACCATTTTGATCATTAATTGCTGGCAACTCTTCATCAACCAAATCATCTAGTCGATCTTGTAAATCAGATTTTGCCTCGCCATCTACCAAGTTATCGACTTTATCTTGAGCAGCATCTTTAGCATCCTTCGCATCTTGTAATGCTTCCTCTAATTCAGCTTTTTCCTCGGGAGTAATTAACCCATCATTTAATTTATCTTCAATCAAATCTTTAAGATCTTGATAAGCTTTCTCTGCATCATTAACGAGCTGTTTTGCTTCTTCTAATTCATCGTTAATTGGTGGTTCTGGTTCCGGCGATACAGAATTAGATTTTTTATCAGAATCACTCATATTATTTGCAATAGCAACTACTCCAGCAGCTAATCCCCCTGCAATTAACCATGGAGTTAACCCTGTCAAAGCTGTACTTGAGTTTCCAGCGATAAGTGCTGAAATATCATCAATTGGATAATATTTAATAGTCGAAGCTATTTCATTGGCAGCATCTGTGAACTCAACCCAATAAAGCTGACCATTGTCATTAAATAAAATATTATGACTATTTAAGGGATCGTCAAAATAACTTTCTACAACTAATTGTTCGCCATTTTTAAAATTAATAACTAAAGAATTTCCTTCTTTCTGAAAGTTTAAGACCTCTTCGATTGATGCATCAATTTTCACAATTGAGTTCTGGTTTAATACGATTTTATTAGCAGTAGTCTTTTCTAAAACCGCCCCATCGTTTTTTGATAATATTTCTAAATTTTTCATGACGTCACCCAGTATTATTAAGATATTCTTTAACCCTCTATTTTTTTAACAGATAGAAAATCAAAGTAAACGTCATAAAATGTCAGTCAAAATTTAACTAAATTAACAAATTTTTGTATTTACTCTTAATTCTTTATAAATATTTACAAGTATATGTTTTAAAAAGAAATAATATTTAGTGTTTTGTTCACCAAAAAATTACATTTGTTTGATTCATATCACAAATATAATAAATATTGTCAATATATTCTCGCTTATTAAATTTTAAGAGACTTTATAATTAATACAAAATTACTATAGTTTTTATTTAAAATTACAAAATAAAACCCCATGCAACATAAGTTTAATATCTGAAATATAAATATTATTGTTAATTATCAACAATTTAATTTTATAAATTTAAATATATTTCATAAAAATCATAAGCTTACCAGTTAATTTAAATTTAGATCATAATTAAGATTATTTGATATATTTTTATACAATTTCAATTTTGTTTTGATAAAAAAAAACATTGTCTAATTTTTCTTCATCATTTTTTTAATTTTTCTCCAATAAAATTTAAAACGAATTATATTTTTAGCTTCATTTTTAATAATTAAATTAAACTTAGTAATAAATTTTGGATCAAAAAAAGACCGAGATTTAAATCTCGGTCTTTTAGATTCATTGATATTTTAGTTTGGAATTCTTAAAACCTGTCCAGGGAAAATATCATCAGCATTTTTAAGTAATGGTCGGTTTGCTTCAAAAATTTTGTTGTACTGATTTGCATCACCATAAAACTCTTTAGAAATTTTTGAAAGATTATCCCCTGATTTTACTGTATAGAATTTACTTTCAGGCTCTGGAGCTGAAACAGTAAGTTGGTCATCGACTTGAGCAACATGATCAATATTTCCCACAGCCAAGATGATCTTTTCACGATCTGCTTGAGTTTGCACTTGTCCTTTTACAGTCGCTAAATCACTGCTTGCATTATAAGTTACAGACAGTCCTGTTACTGGTAAGCCAAGTGATTTAATATGCCCCAATAATTTATTCGCAACTTCTTGAGCAGATGGCTCTGCTGGCGTTGCTGGTGTAGCTTGTTGCTCAGCTGGTGCGGTATTCTTTTTCCCAATACCTTTCACAAAATCAAAAAGACCCATTGTTATTCTCCTATTGTTATTTCAGTTTGGTGATCAAATAATTTAGATCCCTTAATTTTTATACAGAAGAACTATACCTAACGCCGTTATCTTTCTTAAACTTAAGGTAACTTAATGTAATATTGCAATTTAATCCTTAATAAAAAAAAGCCACCATAAAGGTAGCTTTTAAGTTCGAAAAGAACTGAATCTGATGATTAAGCTAATTTCTTAGTTACATAATCGATAGCAGATTGAACAGTTGTAATTTCGTTAGAGTCTTCATCAGGAATAGTAATGTCGAAATCATTTTCGAAAGACATTACAAGCTCAACTAGATCTAGAGAGTCAGCACCTAAGTCATCCATGAAAGATGCTTCGTTTTTAATCTCTTCAGCTTTTAAGCCAAGTTGTTCAGCTACTGCTTGTTTGATACGTTGTTCGATATCGCTCACAGGAATTCTCCTCATTGCTTGTGGCGGCGTATAATGCCTATAGTTTAATTGAATCTTGATATATTTGAAAGTTTATACATCGCATTACGCCATGTATAAACCGCCATTCACGTGTAATACCGTACCAGTAATGTAACTTGCTTTATCAGAAGCAAGGAAACTTACTGCATTTGCGATATCTTGAGGCTGACCAAAACGGTTCAATGCCACTTGATCACTCATTTTTTTCTGAATTTCATCACTTAACTGTTCAGTCATCTCAGTTGCAATAAATCCAGGCGCGATACTATTGACAGTAATTTGACGACTGCCCATTTCTTTAGCCAAACTGCGGCTAAAAGCTTCAATCCCAGCCTTCGCAGCGGAATAATTTGCTTGACCTGGATTTGCAAAATGCGCAACGACAGAACTAATATTGATAATTCGTCCAAATCTCGCTTTCGTCATACCTTTCAATACACGTTTAGAGAGACGGAATACTGCTTTAAGATGAATATTTTGGATATCATCCCAATCATCTTCAGACATACGAAGCAGTAGATTATCTTTTGTGATACCTGCATTATTCACAAGAACAAGTACAGGGCCAAAACTTTGTTCAATATCTGTAATGAGTGCATCAATTGCAGCTCCATCACGAACATCAAGTACTTTTCCTGCACCATGTTCAGCAAATTGTATAGATAATTTTTTAGCACCAGACTCAGATGTAGCTGTTCCTACGACAAAAAAACCATCTTCGATCAGCTGTTGTGCAATCGCAGCACCAATACCACGGCTTGCACCTGTCACTAACGCGACTTTACGTTCCTGCGTCATGCAATTTTCCCTTCTGCAACTAATACAGTATTTAAAGCATCTTCTAAACGAGATTTAGTATCTAAAGGCAATGCTTTTTCAACATGTTCTAAACGTTTTGCTAAATTTGTTAATACATTCCCAGGACCACATTCAACAACATAGCTCACATCTTGATCAGCCAATACTTGAAGTGTTTTAGTCCATTGGACAGACTCATAAAGTTGTGATGTCAACGCTGTACGCAATTCATCAACACTGTCAGCCACTTGTGCATTGACATTTTGAATCACTGGAATGCGAGGTAATTGAATATCAACATCTGCTAAAGCTTTGGCAAACTCTGCTGCTGCTGGCTTCATTAATGAACAATGTGATGGTACTGATACTGGTAACGCAATTGCTTTTGCACCTTGCTCTTTTACCAAAGCCATTAACGCTTCAACTCGTGCAGTATCACCTGCCACCACAACTTGACCCTGTGCATTATAGTTTGCAGCTTCCACCGAACCCTCACCTTGAGCGGTGACTTGAGCACACAGTTCTACAACCTTAGCATCATCAAGACCAAGAATCGCAGCCATAGCACCTTGACCCTGAGGGACAGCATCTTGCATCAACTTACCGCGTAAGTTCACCAATTTAACTGCATCTTTTAAGCTTAAAGATTCTGCAGCAACCAATGCACTGTATTCACCCAGTGAATGTCCCGCTAAATATTTAGGAACGACACCACCAAGCTCTAGCCATACACGCCATAAAGCAATGCTTGCTGTGAGCAGTACTGGTTGTGTAAATTCAGTTTGGTTTAACCCTTCACCACTTTGCGCAATGTGCCATAAATCAAAGCCGAGTGCTTCAGAAGCTTCAGCAAACGTTTCTTGCACACTACTAAACTGTTCTGCAAGCTCCGCTAACATTCCTGCTTTTTGAGAACCCTGTCCAGGAAAAACAAATGCAGTTTTGGTCGCAAGAACGGCTTGCTCGAGGCGTTTAGCAGACATATAAAAATCCTTTATTCAGAGCTTGACTATTCAATTTTGATTCATTTCGATCATCTTGAACATCAAACTCAAGTCTTAACTGATTTGATTGAGCGAAATTTATCATTAAAAAAAAGCTTTGGTAATTGCCAAATACAACAAAAAATAGAAATAAAAAAAGGGAGCTTACGCTCCCATTTTTTCTACTAAGCTTGACGCTTAATACATCACCAATTATTCAGCATCAGCTGCTTTAGCGAATAATTGACGACCACGGTAGACACCATCTTTAGTTACGTGGTGACGACGGTGAGTTTCACCAGTCGTTTGGTCTACTGTTAATGCATTCTCGGTTAAAGCGTCATGTGAACGGCGCATGTCACGGCGAGAGCGACTTTTACGGTTTTGCTGAACGGCCATGATGGCTCCTTACAAAGATCGAAAAAATGGATCAGAACAAATTCGATTGTCTTATACCTAAGAGTATAACACAAAAATTAGTTAAGTTTACCCTTCAAAGCTGCCAAAACACCAAACGGATTATCTCGTTTTTCTTCAACAACTTCTTCTTGGGCAGGTTGATGCTTATGCTCACAAGACTCATGTCTTGGTGACAAAGGAATCAACAATAACAATTCATCTTCTATGAGAGAAAGTAAATCAGCGGTTGCAGGTGCATCAAATGAACCTTTTGTCGTTGCTTCACTCTCACCTAAGACGATGAAATCAGCATCCTCATCCAAGCGCTCTATCAGTGACTCATCATCGACTAAAGCCAGATGAAAGTCCAATTCGAGAGGTAATTCAACAGTATCCAAACAACGTTGGCATTCCATTGGAACCTTCGTTTCAACACTACCATCAAGCCAAACGATACGATGATACGCATCCATTGATAGCTTACAGTCTATGTTGATCAATTGATTATCAATTGACCCAACAGCTTCACGGGATATACGAACAAAGCGCGACAATGGCAGTGTACCTGACCATGTGAAGCCCTGTTCAGCCCATTTAAACGGCTCAATCTGTGCCGGAAAGGTATTTGCTGACATAATTAAGGCGGCAATTCTACAAATTCATAAGTACTCTGTCAAAGATTAAGATACAATTTTGCACTTATTCAGACAGATCATTTGGGTTAATCAAGTCATGCATCAGTTGCAGCCGCAACCTGAAGTCACAACTTCATTACAGTTACACTATCCTTCGACCTCAAATTTGACCGATCACTTAGACCGCGTGCAACTCGCACCTTGGGTAAATCTGCAAACAGAAGCTCAACAGGTAGACTGGCTTATCTTACACTTTAATCATTGGTTTTCCCACTTAAATGTCACATTAGTCAAAGGCGACTTTGAACCTGAATACTTCCCTGCCTCAGACCAACAACCCGCTCGCATCCAATTCGCACATGGATTTTTCAATAGTGCTTTACATGAAATAAGTCATTGGACAATCGCAGGAGATCATCGTCGCACTCTTCCTGATCTTGGCTACTGGTATGCACCAGATGGTCGAACCGCTGAACAACAAGCCCTATTTGAACAAGTCGAAATTAAACCTCAAGCAATAGAATGGATGTTTGCCACAGCCTTTGGTCGAAAATTCCGCGTTTCTCTGGACAATTTAACGGGTGAAGGTGGTGATGGACAGTCTTTTAAAGACAATGTTTATGCTCAAGTACAGCGCTATTTTTCAGGTGACGCTCAGCTTCCAAGAGATGCTCAACACTTTATTCAGTGCATCTGTAAGTGTCTCAGAAGTGGCAAAACATTACATTTGGATGAATTTTCTCGTGCATCGCTAGATTAAGTCTAGTAAATATATATTCATGACATTGAAGTGAATGTCTATGCACGCAATAATACGAAAAAATAATCAGGAGAAAATAAAATGCTTCATTTAAGAGTACATCCTGACAATCCACAATCTCGACTTATTACTCAAGCAGTAGAAAGAATACGTGCAGGCGATGTCGTGGTTTATCCAACAGATGCGGCCTATGCCATCGGATGCCAAATTGGTAATAAGCAAGCAATGGAACGAATTGCTCAAATCCGTGATCTTGGTGCTAAGCATCAATATGCGATCTTATGTGCGGATCTCTCAGATATTGCAACGTATGCAAAAGTGGATAATGCAACTTATCGTCTGCTTAAAAATAATACACCTGCGATTACCACCTTTATTTTGCAAGCGACAAGTGAAGTCCCTCGTCGCTTGATGCACCCCAAAAAGAAAACCATTGGTTTACGTGTACCGAGCAACCCAGTCTGTCAAATGCTTCTTAAAGAGCTGGGTGAGCCTTTACTCACCAGCACCCTGATTCTTCCAGGTCAAACTGAGCCTTTGGATGATCCATATGAAATAGAACAACAATTAAGTAAAAGAATTGATGTTTTTATTGATAGTGGACTTGGCACATTAACAACAACAAGTATTGTTGATCTCTCAGGAAGTCAACCTGAAATTATCCGCCGTGGCGTGGGTGATGTGAGTGCTTTTGAGTAAAATGCCTCACCATTCATCTCGCTTTATTTAATTTACGCTGATTTTTCTTTATAAATTACTTGGAGGGTCTTTATTTGTTGACCCTCTTGCGTAAAGTTGCTTGGTTCAAGCCAAGCTAAATAACTTTCTTTTAAAGTCAGCCACTCTTCATCCAACATTGAAAACCAAAGCGTGTTTCGGTTTCTTCCGTTGACCACTTTATGTTGTCTAAACATTCCTTCATATTGAAAACCGAATCGTAGCGCGGCTTTTTTGGAAGCTAAGTTCAACTCATGACACTTCCACTCTATACGCCTAAATCCTAAAGTAAAACACTCATTCAACAGTAAAAATAATACTTCTGTAGCAGCTCTAGACCGTTTTAAATCTGCTGAGAAGTATACATTCCCAATTTCAACCACTCCATCATCCAACCCGATATTCATCAATGCGATCCACCCCACTGGTTTTTTCGCTATGCGAATAACATAATAAATATTCCCTTGTGTACCAAATTACGATGAGAGTTTATATGACAAATCTTCAATCGAAGTTGGCGCATCGTAAGGCAAATAGGTAAAGCTTGAAATAAACTCATCTGCAATCTTAATCGGGAATAGATTTCTCGCAAGCTCTTCAATATTTTGAATTAAATTTAAGGGATATAAATTTACATACGTTCCACTCAACGCTTTGAATGAGTCTATAGGGTGAGTATATGAGTGAACTTTTATGCCTACACTTTGTTCATATACATTTTGTTCTACTTTTTGAAAATTATTCATACTCTTTTACTTCTCGTCGAATACACGCTAACAATGAATACCAGTTTACATTTATTAGATAAAACACTAAATATATCTATATAACCTTAAAAAATACTACCTATTTATTTCAAATTTTTTATCGTAAAACTGCGGATAAAGATATATTCAGCACTCGATTTAATTTAGAATACCCATATTGTTTTTATGCTATTCGAATCACTGTCCTTTTACTGATTTCGATATGTGATCTCCTGAATCGCCCAACATGCTTTTGAAAATTCGCGTGGCTAATAATTGTAATGACTCAAGCTATCCATAATCCCATGGACGCACTTCCACACATCCGTGTTTTAGATGAGTGGCAAGATACGATTCCTGAAGATTTATATATACCGCCTGCAGCATTCGAAATTCTATTAGAACATTTCGAAGGACCACTCGACTTTTTAATTTACCTCATCCAAAAAAACGGTTTCGATCTACTTCAGCTCGATATAGCTCCGATTGCAACGCAATATTTGTCATATATTGACAGTATGAAGTCACTCAATATTGAGTTAACCGCAGATTATATGGTGATGGCGGCATTATTAGCAGATTTAAAATCACGCTTACTGCTTCCTAAACCTAAATCAATTCAAATTGAAAAAGATCCAAAACAAGAATTAATAGATCGCTTAGAGACATATTTAAGGATCAAGCAAGCTGCTGAGCGTCTCGGTCAAATGCCAATTTTAGACCGTGATACTTTTCTACCCAACGTTAGTCTTGGACAAATTAATACAGTAAATGAAGGTTATGAAGCCTCTCTTCTGCGCGATGCAATGTTTTGTATTTTTAATCGCCCAGAGCCTGTTACACACCAGATTACTCAAGAACCTGTTTTGCTTGAAGAACGTATTGCCTATATTGAACAGATGACAAAATCAGGTGAAGTTTTGAAATTTGATCAACTTTTAAAACCAAGTCAAGGCCGTATGGGGTTAGTGGTGACGTTTATGGCAATATTAGAGCTAACACGTCAGCAAAAAGTTCAAATTATTGCATCAGGTATTGAAGCCCCGCTGGCAATTCAAGGGCTGATGATATGACCATTGATCAATCAAACTCCTTTCAAGTTGATGAGTTACACCACGAAGTGCTCATGCAGCTCGAAGCTATTATTTTTGCCAGTGAAGCGCCTGTTTCTATTGCACGCTTGAAAGAGGCATTTCAAAACCAATTTTCCAAACAACAACTGCGCGCATATTTGCAACAGCTTGCAGTGTTACAACACGGTCGTTCAATTGAGCTGACTGAAACAGCTCAAGGTTTTCGCTTTCAAGTTCGTGCTAAGTATCGACAAGTGATTGCACAAACTTGGCCAGAACGTCCAACTAAATTATCACCATCATTGTTAGAAACTCTAGCAGTGATTGCTTATCATCAGCCCGTTACCCGAGCCGATATTGAGCAAATTCGAGGAGTCACGAATAACAGTCAGCAACTCAGAACGTTATTCGATTGGAACTGGATTAAAGAGTCTGGTTTCCGGGAACTTCCAGGAAGACCCGCGTTGTTGGTTACAACGCCACAATTTTTAAATGCTTTTGGTTTAAGTGATTTAAATCAACTGCCTCCCCTACAGGATGCCAAGGAAGCTTTTATGGCATTGGATGCTCACGCACCCAAGTCGTAAATAGGTGAACTGTTGATGATTATTTCTAAGGTTATGCTGTTATGAGTGAAAAATTGCAAAAGGTATTGGCACGTGTAGGTTTGGGCTCTCGCCGCTATATGGAAGAAGTCATTGCTGCCGGTCGTGTTAGTGTCAACGGTCAAGTTGCTCAAGTAGGTGAACGTATCGAACCAACCGATGAGCTTCGTATCGATGGTCGTAAAGTACAGTTCCAAATTGAAGATGAAATCCGTCGTCGTGTATTGATTTACTACAAACCTGAAGGTGAAATCTGTTCACGTAACGACCCTGAAAATCGCCCAACTGTATTTGATCAATTACCATCAATTCCGGGTGATCGTTGGGTCATGGTTGGTCGTTTAGATATCAACTCAACAGGATTATTACTTTTCACAAACGATGGCGAGCTTGCAAACCGCTTAATGCATCCATCTAGTGAAATTGAACGCGAATACGCTGTACGTGTGATGGGTGAAGTGACCCCTCAACTGAAAAAGAACATGACAGATGGTGTCATGCTCGATGATGGTCCAGCAAAATTTGAGTCATTCTCTGAAATTGGTGGTGAAGGGATTAACCGTTGGTATCAAGTGGTTGTAAAAGAAGGACGTAACCGTGAAGTACGCCGCATCTTTGAATCACAAGGCTTGAAAGTCAGCCGTCTATTACGTACACGTTATGGTACAGTCATTCTGCCACGAGAATTACGTACAGGTCGTTGGATTGAACTTGATAAAAATGACATTGATAACTTAACTAAGTCTGTTGAGCTCAAACCACGTCAAGGTACTGGTCTTTACGGTATGGCGAAACGCCGCAATGAACGTATGCAAGAGAAACCACTTGCAGCACGTCGTGGTGGTTATTTACGCCAACAACGCCGTGACGAAGGCGAGCATCAAGAACCACGCCGTGACTTCCGTCAAGGTGGTGCTGATCAAAGCCGCAGTGATAATCGATTTAACAATCGCGCACCGCGTCAAGAAGGCTCAGAAAACCGTTTCAATGCACGTGCGCCACGTCAAGAAGGCTTTGAGAATCGATTCAACAATCGTGCCCCTCGCACTGAAAATCAGGATTTCCGCAATAAGCGTCCTGAAAACAAAGGTGAAGTAAACGGCAATTCTGTTGATTACAAACCACGTAATGAAAATAAATTTGGTCAACGCAAACCTTTTGGTATTAACAAAGGCTTTAAGAAGTTCTAATTTTTTAAATCCCTAAAAAAACCGCTCAATAGAGCGGTTTTTTTCATTTATTCAATAAAAGGAATATCAATCCATTTAGCAGATGGAAAATGTTGCGATAAATAATTTTTTAAGTAGGCAGATGTATCACGTGAAATAAGCTCATCGTTAGATTCAGCATTCAAATTATATGCTAGAGCATATAACTCAAGCCCACGATGCTTCAGTGCCTCTAAGCTCAACAAAGTATGGTTGATGCTTCCCAAACGCCCCGAACTCACCAAAATTATGGGATATTTTTTATCCACCAAATAATCAATGGTTAAATATTGTGTTGTTAGAGGGACCATCAAGCCACCCGCCCCTTCAAGTAAAACAACTTCATATGAAGAGGACAACTGTTGAGTCGCTTGTTCAATTTTAGCGAAATCAATACTTCGCCCATCTATACGTGTCGCTAAGTGAGGCGATGCAGGATAACTGAAAATTTCAGGCATAGTGAGTTTTTGAGTATCTTCCTCTAACCAACCACATCCCATAATTTCACGATGTTTTTCAATGTCTTCAGAAACATCCACATTACCCGTTTGAATTAATTTCTGAGTAATGACATTCCGCCCTTGTTCACGCCAAATTTTTGCCAAATAACCAGTGACGTATGTTTTTCCAATTCCAGTATCAATACCGCTCACAAAGTAGATTTGAGCACTCATGACTTACTCCGTGCGATAAAAAATATAGGGTGATACGTTAAAGGATATACAAGATTCTCTTGCTCATCAGTCGCAATAAATTGTCGGTAACCTAGATAAAACTGATTCAAACTTTCCTTCGTCCAACGAAACCCCTGTGAGGTTGCCGTCACACCTGTGGCCTGTAAATGTTTTAGGACCAATTTTGGGTGCGCGAAGTGTAATTGAGCCAATTGTTGCTCACAGTGCATCACTTCAAATCCGTTCTGCTCTAGTAAGCTTTTAATTTGGCTTTGATCAAAATATTTTAATCCTTGTCCAGTTAAGGATTTAATTTCTTTTAAGTTCTGAGGCCCATAAGTTGAAAAGCAAAAATAACCATTGGGCTTTAAAGCCGAATAAATTTTCTGTATCAATCTTTCAAACTCAGACATCCACTGTAATGCAGAGCTTGAGGCACATAAATCAAGGTCTTTGGGTAACTCAATTTTTTCGACATCACCAATACGCCACTCGACAGGCTGATGATGACTGATGGTATGCTCAACATCAGCATATAAATCATTCAAAATGACTTGATCCATTTTAAAATGATGAAGCATCTCTTGAGTTAGATTTCCAGTTCCACATCCAATTTCAAATACTTTAGTAAGCTCAGAAGATGAAACATAAAGATGCATCAGCTCGCTTAAATGCTTCGCTACATTTTGTTGAATACGTGCCTGATCTGCATAAGTCCAATGCGATTTTGCAAATCGAGTAGCAATCATTTCTTTTTGAATAAATTTGTTCAACATAGAGTCATTCATAATTGTTCTTTCAACCGCTCCAATTCATCTTGATTCAGCTGGGAATTCATACAAATTCTCAGGCGTGAACTTCCTTGTGGAACCGTTGGTGGCCGAACCGGCAAAATATAAAAACCAGATTGTTGTAATTGTTGTGCGCGCTCAAGTGCACGCTGAGAATCACCTAAAATTAAAGGAATAATCTGCGAGCTTGAAGGACATTCGTAACCTTGCTCAAGAATATATTGACGCAGTTGCAGACTCAAATCACTTAAATGAGCACGTTGCTCCTGCATTTTTTTCATTTTATTCCAAATAAAATGCGTCCAAGCCATGTTGATGGGTGGTTGTGCGGTACTAAAAATCAAAGAGCGCATTTTGTTGATTAAATAATCTTTTAAGATTGGATGACACACAATGTATCCACCAACAGAAGCGAGTGCTTTCCCAAATGTTCCTACCAAGAAATCGATATCATCTATGACAGCATATTGTTCAGCGCAACCGAGTCCTTGCTTTCCCCGAACACCAATAGCATGTGCTTCATCTACATATAACATGATTTTACTGAACTGATATTTCAGACTCACCAACGCAGTTAAATCAGTTTCATCACCATCCATACTAAAAATTGATTCAGTTACCACAATGATTCTTTGATACAAGGGATCATCATGATATTGCTCGATCAATTGCTTTAAATGAAGCAGATCATTATGTCGATAACGTATCAGCTTCGCTTTACTTAAGCGAATCCCATCAATCATGCTGGCGTGAATCAATTTATCCGAAAGAATTAAAGTTTGACTATCAGCAATCGCAGGCAGAATACCAATATTCATGTGATAGCCACTGTTGAATAACAGAACTGCCCTTTGATTGAATGATTGACTCATGTCATATTCAAATTGCTCATATTCAGGATAATTTCCTGTGAGTAACCTTGAAGATGAAGAGCTCATTCTTTTTGAATCTGCTGAACAGTGATCAAAAAATGCTTCTCTTATTTGTAGATCTGACGCAATCCCTAAATAATCATTACTCGATAGATTCAACATTCTTTGTTGCTGAAGCTCAACCCATTTTCCATACTGAACGATGGATTTAAACTGCCGAAAATTTCCAGTTTGTTTTAATGAGTCTAACTGCTCTGCGTAGTAGTCCAACAGATTCATCTCATTTCCTCTGCAAGTTCCATCACAACACTCACCAACTGCGTTAGTAACTCAGTAAGTTCGACATCTGAAATCACAAAAGGTGGCATGACATAAACTAATTTTCCAAAAGGACGAATCCACACGCCTCGTTCTACGAAACGCTGTTGCAGCGTTTTCATATCAACATTTTGTTTAAGCTCAACAACACCGATAGCACCGAGCACACGAACATCTTGAATATGCGCTTGATCATCTAATCTATGTAAATAATGTTTTAGAATTTGCTCTATTCTTTGAATATTGGACTGCCAATCTTGTGACAATAAAAGCTCAGTACTCTTTAAGGCGACAGCACAAGCCAAGGGGTTCGCCATAAATGTAGGTCCATGCATAAATACGCCAGCTTCACCAGAGCTGATCACTTCAGCGACATGTCGTGTGGTCAGTGTTGCAGATAAAGTCATATACCCACCGGTCAGCGCCTTACCAATACACATGATGTCTGGTTCAACTTGAGCGTGTTCCCAAGCAAATAATTTACCTGTTCGCCCAAACCCCGTGGCAATTTCATCAAATATCATTAACACCTGATATTGATCGCATAGCCTCTTGGCTTCGCGTAAATATTCAGGATGATAGAAACGCATGCCTCCAGCACCTTGCACAATCGGCTCAATAATCATGGCAGCGATAGCGGCATGATGGTTTTTTAAAGTTTCTGCCAATACAAGAGTATCTACTGGATTCCAATCTTCATCAAATCGAGTCTGCGGTGCAGGAACAAAATAACGAGAAGGCAAGCTAGAACCAAAGACCTGATGCATCCCTGTGACGGGATCACAAACTGACATTGCATTCCATGTATCACCATGATAACCAGAACGCGTCGTGATAAAACTGGTTTTATCTTTCTTATCTTGTGCGGTCCAATATTGAACTGCCATTTTCAATGCGACTTCAACGGCGACAGAACCTGAGTCCGCATAGAATATTTTATCTAATTGAGGTGGTGTAATTTTTAATAATGCCTTCCCTAATTCAATCGCAGCATCATGAGTAAGCCCACCAAACATAATGTGTGACATGTGCTGCAATTGATCCGACACAGCTTGATTAAGTTGAGGATGGTTATACCCGTGAATGGCACACCACCAAGATGACATACCATCAATGAGTTGACGACCATCTTCAAGTTCAATCATCACCCCTGTAGCCTTTTTCACTTTATATGTCGGCAGTGGGTTTAACATCGAAGTATAAGGGTGCCATAAGTGTGATAAATCGAATTCGTCAACCATCCTGGAAGAGTGTCCTTATTAATCTAGACAGAGCATAACGCGAATTATTTTTGTTATGAATTGCCTGATTAGACAATATTCATCAGGATTTCTCATTCTTTCTTAGATATTGAACGATTTTGTCACTTAGTTGTGTAGCTCTAAAAATTGAAAAGCAGTGAGAACCTGGGATAATTTCGAATTTAAAAAACTTTGCATCTATCTTTCGGATATTATCTAGAACTTTGTTACTAACTAATCCATCATCATCAGCAAATACATGTAATTGTTTTCCGACATAATTTTTCAATATCTCGACAGTATTAAGATGATATAGTAAATCCAAGCCCTGCTTTTTTAAATCTAGCTCTTCACTCGTAATTGAATTTTGCAAAGATTGCCAATCTTGTTTAGCAGTTTGGCTGCCCTGTGAGACCAGATAACAAAATCGCTTTAAAGTGGTCATGGGGTCATTTTCAAAAGATTCTCTAAAACTTTGAAAAGTAGAAAGCGGCATACCTGTAGACCAGCGTTCATTGGCAACAAAGCAAGGATTCGATGCTAAAGTAATTAACGTTTTTGCCTGACCTGAAAGCTCGAAAACCTTTTGGGTGAGCAACGTTGCTAATTGCCCGCCTAAAGACCACCCTATAATGACATCGACTTTTTTAGCTAACTCTACATGTTTAGATAATTCCACAGGATCGAGTGCATTAAAGATATTAATCAGATCGATTTGAAATCCTGCCATATCCAAAGTAGTTTTTAAGTTTTCAAGTGGTTTTGTTCCGAGTCCCCAACCGGTAATTAATAAGATTTTACTCATGATTGCCAATCCTTAGCTGATCGTTTTCGGTCAGTATATAAAGCCAAGCACAATAACTCATTGAGCAAATCATTCAATTTCACTTTGATTTTTAGATAATTATTAAAAATGATTCAATTCAGACAAAACTCAGGTATAAAAAAACCCAGCCTTGCTGGGTTTTAACTTACATTTGAGACTGAATATAGTTTTGTAAACCGATCAGTTCAATTAAGCGAAGCTGTTTTTCTAACCAATAGGTATGATCTTCTTCGGTATCCGACATTTGTTGACGCAACATATCACGTGTCACGTAATCGCCTTTTTCCTCGCAAAGCTTTACACCTTGCGCTAATTTTTCACGCACTTCGTACTCAAGCTTTAAATCTGCTTTTAAACATGAAACGACGTCTTCACCTACTTCAATATCATCACGATTCATATTCGGTGTGCCTTCTAGGAATAAGACACGGCGAATAATAGCATCAGCATGTTGTGCTTCTTCTTGCATTTCATGATCGATACGCTCAAAAATCTTAGTGAGACCCCAATCTTCATACATACGTGAATGAATGAGATATTGATCACGAGCAGCCAGTTCACCACCGATCAACATATTTAAGTAATCTACGACTTCTGGATTGCCACGCATTTCAATCACTCCATTCTTTAATAGCAACATTATGAACAATCAGAGCTTATTTTGCAAAAAATATAATGTGTAAGTTTATGATTTTTATATAATTAAAATGAGAAACATACGCATTTGCAGTTTGAATCACTTATTTTTTACTTAAAAAATAACCCCTTGCATACAGTTAAAAAAATTCGAGAGCAGTTTTAAACAAATTTTAGCTCTATTTAATTTTGTAACCAATCGAAGTGACTATCATTACATTTGAGTTGATGTTGAAAATGATCAAGGACAAATCCTTTTTTTAATTTTAGAATGAATCTATTTGACCATCAGGCAATAACAATGATGACGACTACTGCCCCGATTTTGGTGACAGGTGCAACTGGCTATATTGCTGGTTGGGTAATTAAACAATTATTAGAACAAGGATACACCGTTCACGCCACTGTACGAGACTTAACTAAAAGTTCAAGTTTTCAACATTTAGAACAAATCGCATCTCAAACTTCAGGCGCTTTAAAGTTATTTCAAGCAAATCTCTTAGAAGAAGGTTCGTTTGATGAAGCAATGAAAGACTGTGAAATTGTGATCCATATGGCGTCACCTTTTTTAGTGACTAACTTTAAAGATCCAATCACAGACTTGATTGACCCTGCATTAAAAGGTACGACCAATGTACTGAACAGTGTCAATCGTACAGATACAGTAAAACGTGTCGTTGTCACATCTAGTATTGCTTCAACTTATGGCGATGCAGTGGATATTTTGAAAACTGAGCAGAACCAGTTTGAAGAAAGCCATTGGAATACCACCAGTAGTGCCGAACACCAACCTTATTTTTACTCTAAAGTCGCAGCAGAACGCAAAGCATGGGATATGCAAAAGGCACAATCTCGATGGAATTTAGTGTGCATCAATCCCTCATTGGTTGTTGGACCATCACTCACACCTTCTACACAATCTGGAAGTGTTGAAGTCATTCAACAATTTGGAAATGGCATGACATTATTTGGTGTTCCTCCAATGTGGAATGGTTTAGTCGATGTTCGAGATGTCGCTCATGCGCATATCCAAGCATCACTTCACCCTAAAGCACATGGACGATATATTATTAATGCTAAAACGATGACCCTACTCGAAATGGGTAAAACATTACGACAACATTATGGTGGACGCTATCCTTTCCCACGAATGATTGCTCCCAAGTTTTTATTCAAATTACTCGCTCCTCTGTTTGGCTATACGCGAAAATTCGTTGACTTGAATGTGGGTTACCCCATTTACTTCAATGCTGAGCGTAGTAAGCAAGAATTAGGCATGCAATATCGTGACGTTGAGACAAGTATCGTAGAACATTTTCAACAGCTACTTGACGATGGCATTATCAAAAAACGTGGTTAATATCTAATTACTCGAGAAAAAAGGGCATCTATTGATGCCCTTCGTTATGTGCAAGATACACTTAAGACTCAGGTTCAGTGAGCTGACCATGCTGAATCATAAATGCAATAAACTCAGCCTCATTCATCACCGGAATACCTAGTTTTTCTGCTTTTTCAAGTTTGGAACCCGCCTTTTCACCAGCAACCAAGCATTTCGTTTTACTGGATACACTACCACTCACACGTGCACCTAATGCCTGTAAGAGTTGAGTCGCTTCATCTCGCCCCATACTGCTTAAAGTACCAGTCACCACCCAGCTCTCACCATTTAAAGGTTGTCGAGTCGGTGCTATCGGTGCATCCCAATGAATTCCAGCCTCAATTAATCGATTTAATACTTCAATATTATGTTCAGCTTTGAAAAAGTCTAATATCCATTCTGCAGTAATATCACCTACATCAGGGGTTTTCTTCAGTGCTTCTAAATCAGCAGATTTCAGCGCATCTAAAGTCTGGAAAGTATTGGCTAACATTCGAGCCGTAGTCTCGCCTACTCCTCGAATGCCTAGTGCGTAAATAAATGCCGCTAATGTTGTTTTTTTACTACTTTCAATTGAGTCGATGAGATTTTGTACAGATTTCTCACCCATTTTTTCAATAGTCAATAATTTTTCACGATGCTCGTGCAAGTGGTAAATGTCTGCAACATCTTTGAGGAGTTCAAGATGTAATAAAGACTCAACCCAACGATCACCCAAACCTTCGATGTCCATTGCTTTACGTGATACAAAATGACGGATCGCCTCTATACGCTGTGCCGCACAATAAAGCCCCCCTGAACATCGTGCTAAAGCTTCGCCTTCGGGCATCACAACTGGAGAAGCACATACAGGACATTGTTCTGGCAATTGAATTTCAGTGGTTTCTAGAGGTCGAAATTCTGGCCAAACCTTTTCAACTTTAGGAATAACATCTCCGCTACGATAGACACTCACCGTATCTCCAACGCGCACGTCCAAGCGATGTATTTCACCAATATTATGTAAAGTCACGTTTGATACTGTGACTCCGCCAACCGATACAGGATTTAATCGCGCTACAGGCGTTAAAGTACCTGTACGCCCTACCTGCCAATCAATATTTTCAACTGTGGTTAGCGCAGCCACTGCAGGGAACTTATATGCTGTTGCCCATCGAGGTTCACGACTTAAAAAGCCTAATTGTTGTTGTTGCTTCAAATCATTGACTTTGATGACCATCCCGTCAATTTCAACTGACAGGTTTGGACGCTCCTGATTTACAGATTCATAAGCCGCTTGAACCTCTTCAATACTGTCACAAACAAAATGTTTTTCCCCAACAGCAAAGCCCAACTGTTCAAGCCAATTTAAGCTCTCTGACATCGTGCTCAGACCATGATGTGGCATGCATTGCGCAATTCCATAAGCATAGAATGCAAGTGGTCGTGATGCTGCTATGGTCGGATCAAGTTGACGCAAACTCCCAGCTGCTGCATTTCTTGGGTTAGCAAAAGTTTTCTCACCTTTGGCCTCATTTTCAGCATTTAACTTTACAAATCCAGCTTTAGGCATTAGTACTTCGCCACGAACTTCTAACAACGCTGGTGGTACACCTTGAGACATCATGAGTACTTTAGGCAAATTACGAATTGTTTTTACATTTTGGGTTATGACTTCTCCTGTTTCACCATCCCCACGTGTAACCGCTCGAATCAACACACCATGTTCATACCATAGTGAGATCGCAAGCCCATCAAATTTAAGTTCGACGTCGTATTGGATTTTCTGGTTAGGTAAACGCTCTTCAATTCTGCGTGCAAAGGCAAAAAGTTCATCCTGATTAAACACATTACCCAAAGACAACATTGGAACAGTATGTGTAATATTTTCAAACTTAGATAAAGGTTTATCACCGACTTTATTGGTCGGTGTATCCGTCTGTACTAAATCAGGATATTGTTCTTCTAAGTTTTTTAGTTGATAAAACAATTGATCATATTCACTGTCTTCAATTGTCGGCTGATCCATCACATAATAAGCATGGTTATGCCGAGCCAATAATTGAATGAGTTGGCGCATTTGCGCAACGACAGCGTTCTGATCCATATTTTCACCATATGAAAGGGCGGAAAATTCCGCCCAATAATTTCAACCTAAACAGTATAAATGACTTTACACAAATTCAGTAAGTCACCTAGGTGATTAAACAGCTTGACCTGATCTATAGTCGATCGCTTTATGGCGCCAGTGTTCTTTTAACTGCGGTGTAAATTCAAGATTATTTTCATCATAGACGGTACCATCTGTTTCACGTGCAATAAGCCCTGCAATACTCACCATACTGTCATAGCCTTTTTGAACATTATGATGCGGTAATGCTAAGAAGAATGCTAAACCTTGAACTTGTTCACCAGATAATGTTTCTAAATCGAAACCTGCAGGACCCTGATCTGTGATTCTGAGTACGGAAAACAGCAATGGGCTGACTGCATCAGGAGTTTCATAACGATGGAAACAGTTCATTTCGCCAAAGCGCAATCCATATTTCATTAACACTTTCAAAGCTTTATCACCAGAAAGTGCTTTTCGAGGGTTCGGATACATATTCAAACTAATAATGTATTCGGCATTTGCTAAAGCACTTTCATCATCAAAACGTTGCTGTTCATGTAAATGCACATCCAAGATGCTGCTTTCTTCTTCAAATTCTTTGATTTCAGCAGTTTGAATATTAGGATTTAATACAAAACTTGGCTCAACTTTTTTCACGTCTTCAGTTGTAGTTTCTACGATTGAATCTTTGGAAATAATATCTGCACTTTGAGTGTCGGTTACACCATCAATCGACTGAGCTTTACTCTCGACTGTTTCTGTATTTTTTTCTAGTGGGTCAGTCTCAGTGCTGTCCGAGTTTTTACTGGAGTCGAGCAGAGATTTACTTTCTTTCTCTGCAAGGTCTACCGAAGTATTCAATTGCACTGTATCTACCACTTCTACAGTTTCTTGAATATTTTCAGGCGTCTTTGTAGCTTGTTGAACAGCTGTTTGATCCAATTGAGCCACTTCACTCGCTTCAATGTCTTTCAAACTTGGTTCTACGCGCTCAGAAGAAGCCAATGGAGCAGCTTGCGCCTGTAAAAGACTACGAACATGACGCGGAATGACGGGTTGATTACATTGTTCATTTATATGTAATTCAGCATCTAATGACGGTGCTGCATCACTCGGCTTGCGCAGGATCATAAACAACCCTATGCAACAGATCACGATTGCGATCACAATTCCGATAATGGTACTGATTTCCATATTAAGACTCCGCAGCTAAACCGTATTCTTTCGCTTCTTCTAGATCAACAGTGACTAACTTCGATGTTCCTGGCTCAGGCATTGTTACACCAAGTAAGTCAGTAGCCATCGTCATCGCAACTTTATTGTGTGTAATGTAAATGAATTGGACCTGTTCAGAAAGCTCTTTTACTAAATTACAAAAACGTCCAACATTTGCATCATCTAACGGTGCATCAACCTCATCCAATACACAAAATGGTGCTGGATTCAGTCGAAATATAGCAAAAACTAATGCTAGTGCTGTTAGTGCTTTTTCACCGCCTGATAACAATGCTAAAGAGCTATTTCTCTTTCCTGGTGGTCGAGCCATTAGCTTTACACCAGATTGCCAATCATCTTCTAAACTTAAACTTGCTTCACCACCATTAAACACCTTTGGGAATAAGTTTTGCAATTCCGCATTTACTTGATCAAAGGTAGTCATGAATAATTTTTTAGTTTCTTGATCAATACTTTTCATCGCGTCTTTTAATTGTGCGACTGTTTTTTCAAGATCTTCAATTTGATGGCTTAAATCTTCATAGCGCTTTGATACTTCTTCATACTCTTCTGAAGCTGCTAAGTTCACAGCGCCTATTTTGTCAAACTGACGCTGTGCTTGCTCTAACTGCTGTTGGTGCTGACTCAGATCGATTTGCATATTTTCTAATAATTCAGCATTAAGCTCTTTTAATTGTTCAGCATAATGTTGTAAATCAGATTTAGCCACTTGCCATGCTAAACGCTTCTCTTCTAACTGGGTTCTAAAGTGCTCATCACTTTGCTGATGATTTAATCGTAGCTCCGTCAATTTTTGTTGCTTAGACTGTATTTCATTAAGTTCGACTTGCCATGAGGACCAAGTCTTTTGTAACTTTTCAGTCTGCTGCTTTTGAACCTCATATTGGCTTTGCAAAGTGGGTAATTCTAATTGAATCGGATCCACGAAATTTTTAGCTTGTGTAATTTGAGTGATGATCTGCTGATATTGCGTTTTTAGAAAACTTGCATCTTTTTCCAACAGCTCAATTTGTTGCTGATTTTGCGTATGAGTACGGCGGTTTGTTTCTAACTCTTGTTGTTTTTTGTAGACTAAGTCCTGAAGATGCTCAACCTGATCATTCAATTCTTCAACTTGAAACTCTAAGGTTTTGTAGTGTGGAAGATTGTGTTCAATTTTAAGCATCAATGCATGTAAATCGATTTCCAAATCATCTTTTTGCATCGCATCTTCTTCAAGCTGCGCATCAAGTTGAGCAATTTGTGACTCGATGTGTAGATTTTGCGACTCGAAAGCCTGCTGAGCCATTTGCTGTTTTGCAATCTTCACTTCAACTTGGTGAGCAAGGGCTTGATGATTTTTTAACGCTTTTTGCAACTCCGTACATTCACTATTTTTTTGTTCAAGCTTTAATTGCATCTCAGCGAGTTTGAGCGTCATTGACTCATGCGCTTTCACCATTTGTGTCAACTCTGAATCAATTTCATCTAATCGAATTCGGTGGCTAAGTGCTCCTTGAGCATCTTGACTCGACTCATCAAAGTACAGACCAATCATCCAGTCAGGACCAATATGATAGCCATCCAAACTTAAAATAGACTCACCTTGTTTTAATTGAGGCTGTAATTGAAGCGCCTGCTCAAAATCTTGAGCTATCGCAACGTTTAACCATAATGAGTTTTGGGGGAAATCAATCCAGCTCGCTAATGTGGGTAAACCAAGTACAGTCCCAGATACATCTTGCTGAATAACTTTTAATTGACGGGCAGATTCGGTCTGAAATAAATCTTCACTCTTTAACGTATTCGCATGCAGCCACTTTGACAGAAATTTTTCGACCAATGCTGCAAATGGTTTCGCCTGATCTTTTAGCTTCAAATTTTGCATTAAAGGGTCATTGCTCTTCGATGCATGTCGACTGACTTTCACCACAAGCTGTTGTAATTGTTTTTGTTCAGATTTCAAAATCTGGATGTGTGAATTCAAATCTGTGCATTTACTTTTTTGCTCAGTCAATGAGATTTGATCACGTTTCAATTGAGTTTCTAATTTCTCAATTCTTTCTTCTAGACGAACGATTTCAATCTGTACATCATGTTTTTCATGCAGGAGATTGTCAATATCATCCTGTTCATACTGTGCTTGATTTTGAGATTTTTGTTCGACCAAAGTTTGCTTTTGCTGCTCAATTCGAAGCACATTTTTAGCCAATTGATCACTCTGCGCCAACATTTGTGCACGTTGCTGTTGTTGCTTTTCAACCAATGCTTTTATTTCAGAAAATGATTTTTGCGCTTCAAGTTGCTTTGCCTTCAGCTCATTGAATTGTTGTAAATCAAGCTGTGCATTTGATTCAGTATCACTCAATGTTGTTGCTTGATGTTCTTGCTGGAGGATCAAATTTTCCAACTGAATATCAATCAGTTGCATCCGCTCTTTGGTTTGTATTTTTTGCTCTTCAAGCTGCTTTAAAGTTAAAGTATTTTGAGCAAACAATTGCTGTTTTTGATCCAAATTGGCTTGTAATTCAGCCAGCTTTTTTTCAGCTTGTTGCCATTCTTGCTGAAGTGGTGTGGATTGTTGCATTAATCGCTGAAATAACTCATTTGTTGCTGTTAAATCATGCTCAACAGTGGTGAGTTCAGAACGAACAAGCTTAAATTGCTCACCCAATTCAGTCATTTCAGTTGTATATTCTTGTTGAATTCGTTCACTTTGATGGCATTGAAATGAAAGTATCTCAACTTTCAAAGTTCGAATTTCAGTCTCTAAGGCTTTATATTGAAGTGCAGCTTCTGCTTGACGCTTTAGTGTCTTTAATTGGGATTTTAATTCAACAGCAATGTCATTTAGACGACTTAAATTTTGATGAGTATGTTCTAAATGTTGCATCGTCTCACGACGACGTGCTTGATAACGTGATACTCCAGCAGCTTCTTCGATATAAACGCGCATTTCATCTGGTTTTGCATCGACCAAACGGTTAATCATGCCTTGTTCAATAATCGCATACGAACGAGGACCTAAGCCTGTTCCTAAAAAAATATCTGTAATATCACGGCGGCGGCATTTTGTACCATTAAGAAAATATTCAGATTTACCATCGCGATTGACTTGGCGACGTACCGCCAACTCACTATAAGCGTTATATGCTCCACCTAGTTTTCCATAGGTGTTTTCGAAGCGTAATTCTACACTCGCCATTCCCACTGGTTTACGCTTTGCTGTCCCAGTAAAAATGACATCCTGCATACTTCCACCACGTAACTGGCGTGCGCTTGACTCTCCCATCACCCATCGGATTGCATCGATGACGTTGGATTTACCACAACCATTTGGTCCCACGACTGCGGTACGGTTGGCTTTAAATTGTAAGGTGCTGCTATCCGCAAAAGATTTAAAGCCAGAGAGTTTTAAGCTGCTTAATCGCATAGTGTCCTGATTATCTGCGCGATCTCCGCGCCCAAGCTAGTTCAATTTGTTTCATTCGTGTCAGTGACTCTAACACTAGATTGCGCAAGTGTCGGCAAAAATCTTCCATAAATAAAGTAGCTTGTTGTGATTTTCGGATCAAAATTGCATCGATCACGAGCTTAATTAATTCAAGTGCTTCTTGGAGCTCTCTACGCGAAGTATTTAAGGTTAAAAAATAACTACGACGTATAGATGGCAACAGTTCGCGATAAAACTTCATTAAGTATGGGTTGGCTACCATATCTTGTTGCTTAGCTAAAAATTGAAATACACCATCGTAAAATTTTTCAGTATTACTTTGTTTAACTTGTTCAATTAAATATTGCAAAAGTTGCTGAAGCGCCTCAGCTTCATGATTACGCCAAGTTTCACTCATACGCTGGACGATCTGCCCTAACATAAGAGCACTCGTATCAAATAAAGCTCGCACTTGTTGGGCAGACATTTCTGACACAATTGCGCCGCGTCTTGGATAAATTTCAATTAAATGCGTGCGTTCAAGTAATAATAAAGCTTCACGTACCGAACCTCGACTCACGTCTAATTCTTTAGCGATACGCAATTCTTGTATACGTTCACCTTCGACCAATTCGCCACTAATAATCTGTTCACTTATATGTCTGGCTATTTGCTCTGAAAGGCTGTCCACTTCTTCCAATTGCATAATATTCCTATTTATTTTTTTACTCACACTTCATCAAGCATGATGCTATTTTATTGTTTTTATACCAATAGCATCATACTGACTATGTCTTTGTCTGACAATTTATCAAATTTTTAAGTCAATACACATCACTATTTTTGAGAGTTATTTGGCATATTTTTCTCAAAATACGCCTTGATAAATAAAATAAATACCTACAGTTGTAAGCAAAGCTGCAAAACATTTTTTCAACATCGCTGCTGACAGTTTATGTGCAACTTTTGCTCCTACTTTTGCGGTGATAAAACTCATTACACTAATGCCAATGAATGCATAAACATGAACATATCCAATGGCATTTTCGATTTCAGCAGGTGCTTTTTGTCCGTAGAACATAAATCCAAATGCACCTGCTAAAGCAATCGGCAGTCCACATGCAGCAGATGTTGCAACAGCTTTTTGCATCACCACCCCATGATGATTTAAATAAGGTACGGTTAAACTTCCTCCACCGATCCCAAAAATTGCTGAAGCCACCCCAATTCCACTTCCCGCAGCCAATTGAGCAGGTACAGAAGGTAGTTGCTTAGATTGATCGACCACCACATTAGCACCACGGAACATACGGTATGCAACCCAAATTGCGAAACAACCGATAATCAATTGCAGCATTGGTCCAGAGATAATACTGGCCAATCCAGCACCAAAAAATGAACCCAGTACCAAACCTGGCGCTAAATTTTTAAATACTGACCATAGCACTGCACCTTTTTTATGATGTGCCATAACCGAGCTAATCGATGTGACCACAATCGTAGCCAATGATGTTCCAAGCGCCATGTGCATAATGACAGTTGGGTCATAACCCATTTGGGTAAATACAATAAATAAAATGGGTACGATGATTAATCCACCGCCCACGCCAAACAACCCTGCAGTAAAACCAGCGATTGCACCAATAGCTAAATATATGATTAACTCCATAAATCTTTTACTCTTCTCAGATTCAACATGGATTTAGAGACTCGCCACCTCAGTCAGCTTTTAACTGAAGCTCAACAACTTCCAGAAGTTTTACTGTTAAAACAGAGCACCACTTCAACCAATGATGAAGTACGCGCACTCATCAAAAAAGGTGTACAGGGTATTCTTGTATGCAGTGAGACTCAAACTCAGGGACGTGGACAACATCAACGACAATGGGTTTCCCCAGTCGGGAATATTTATTTAAGCACATTGCTAGAAACCAAAACACCCTTAGATGGTCGACTATCCCTTGAGATTGCACTTAATATTTTGCAAATTCCTTCATTTAAGTCATTGGATCATTTACAAATCAAATGGCCAAATGACCTTTATAGTGCGCAAGGCAAATGGGGTGGCATTTTGGTAGAGCCTGTAACCCCACATCAGGCGATTGTTGGTGTTGGTATTAATTTATTGCCTGTTTCTGATGCAGCAATCGAACAGCAAACCACATCAATCATGCAATTGGGTTTAGCTCATCCAAATCGAATTAAGATTATTTCAGAGCTTTATCTCGCAATCATGCAAGCTGGACAATGGTTTGAGCATGGAAGTTATAACCTCTCGGGACGTTTCAATCACTATGCTGCTTTTATGAATCAGACTGTAGAGTTTGAGCAAGTGAATAAAACAGTACAAGGTATCTTTAAAGGTATTGGAGATGATGGTCGAATTAATATTTTGACTGAACAAGGTTTAATCGGTTTGTATCAAGGGCGTTTACGCTTAAAAAAATAAAGAAAAGATAGGTCAGCGAATACATGATGAAACGTCTTTGGTTAGATATAGGCAATACGCGTTTAAAATATTGGATCACGGAAGGTGAGCAAATCTTGGAGCATGTGGCGGAGCTTCATCTACAATCTCCTGCGGACTTAATGTTGGGTCTCATCCAACACTTTAAATCTCAAAACCTATCAGAAGTCGGTATCTCATCTGTTCAAGACAAGAAAAATAACGATCGTATACTCAAAATTTTAAAACTGCTGGATATCCCAATTGTCGTTGCTAAAGTTCATCAAGAATATGCAGGACTCCAATGTGGATATACAGAACCGAATCAATTGGGTATCGATCGTTGGCTACAAGTTCTAGCGGTCGTCACCGATCCTCAAGAGAAATATTGCGTGATCAGTTGTGGAACGGCCTTAACAATTGATTTAGCAGATGGATTTACACATTTAGGGGGATATATCGTACCTAATCTCTATCTACAACGAGACTCACTTATTCAAAATACCAAAGGGATCAAAATCCCTGATGCTGCATTTGATGAGTTAAGTCCTGGGCAAAATACAATGGATGCTGTTCATCATGGTATTTTATTGGGATTGGTCAGTATGATCGAAAAAGTTTTAACAACATCTCCAAGAAAATTAATCCTTACAGGTGGAGATGCAGCACTTTTTGCTCAATATTTACAATCTTATGACCCGAAAATTGAAACCGATTTATTATTAAAAGGCTTACAACGCTATCTTGCTGTCACGCAACAAAAAACATAACTTGGTCATCAGGGCTGCTGAACTGAGTGTCTCTTAAAACAAAAAATTATTCACTCAGTGTCAGTACACACATCCAAAATACAAAAAAACAGGCTGAACAACATGAATAACAGGACGTTAAACGTTTGGAATATCGCGAAGAAACTGCCCTTTGGGAAAATACTTTTCAATCAAGTGATCCAACTCAAAGCACCTTATTTCAAGTCGATTCGCACGAAAATTATTGAATTGAGACCAGATTTTTGTCAGGTCCAGATGTCTAAAGAAAAAAGGGTTTTAAATCACCTTAATACTGTACATGCGATCGCATTGTGTAATTTGGCAGAGCTTACTGGTGGTCTAATGACAGAAGTCACTCTTCCACCAAGTCATCGATGGATACCCGACGGTATGCAAGTCAACTATATTAAAAAAGCAACGACCGATTTAACAGCAGTTGCTTATCCTCTGACACCAATTCAAGCGGGGCAATCCATACCAAATAGATTTGTAGCGTGTGTCGAAGTCCATGATCAAAACCAAGCGCTTGTCTTTAGAGCAGAAATCAATATGTGGGTGACATCATGTTAAACACGTCAGTGAGAGCTTATAGCTTCTGAATTAATCTCGAATAATCTCAGCCCAGACCTCAGGCAATGCCGTACAACCTTCTGAATCAATAAAATGGCCTTGATGTTCAGCAGCAACGACATGTGCATCAATACTTTCAGCTTGCTGGAAACTAAATTTAGGCAGAACGCGCTCATCACCTTCAGAATAAATGACCACGCGATCATGAACTTGGTCACGAATGAGTTCAAAATCTATATCAGCAGCATCAATAAATGGATTGACTTGCTCAAGACGCCCTAAACGTCCATTGAAACCAGCAACTAGAATTAATTTTTTGATTTTTTGGTTTAAAAGCACTTGGCTTAAGTAATGTAAAGTTGCAATACACCCGAGACTGTGAGCAACAAAAATTGTTTGATCATCAATTTGAGCTATTTGCTCTTTCATTTGTTGTTCCCACGTTCCTAATTGTGGCGTCTCAGAAGGATCTAATCTCAATACTTTTAATGGAATACCATACTGATCAGCTTGTTGTTGTATCCATGGAAACCAATTTTCTTCAGGGCTTGCCGTATATCCATGCACAACATAAACCTGTGTCATTTTCTTGCACTCTTGACTATATTCTCAACATCATGAATTGATTATTTTTTAAACTAAATAGTAAGTTTGCAAAATTATGTAGCATGAAAAAAGGCGCCAAAGCGCCTTTTTAAATTATGGGAGTTATTTTGGATCTTTGCCACCAAATAACGGACCAACGCCACCGCCGCCACCAAATTTCTTTTGCATACCGCTTAATGATTTCATCATTTTCGCCATACCCGATGGATTCGCAAATTTTTTCATCATTTTTGCCATTTGGGCATGTTGTTTGATCAGCTTATTGACTTCAGCAACATCCATACCACAACCTGCTGCGATACGTTTTTTACGGCTTGGATTCATCAAGTCAGGATTGCGACGCTCTTTGATGGTCATCGATTGAATAATCGCTTCCATTTTCTTCACTTGCTTTTCAGGATTTGCTTGAGCAATCGCATCCTGAATTCCTGAGTTACTCATGCCAGGCAACTTGTCTAAGAAGCCCATCATACCGCCCATTTTATTCATTTGTTCAAACTGCATCAGCATATCTTCAAAGTTGAAGCTGCCGCCTTTTTGCAGTTTTTTCGCCATTTTTTCAGCTTTTTCTTTGTCGACTTTGCGTTCAAGCTCTTCGACCAAAGAAAGAACATCACCCATACCTAAGATACGTTGTGCCACACGCTCAGGATGGAATGGTTCAAGGGCATCGAGTTTCTCCCCCATCCCCAAGAATTTAATAGGCTTACCAGTAATTGCACGAACAGAAAGTGCCGCACCACCACGCGCATCACCATCAGTTTTTGTAAGAATCACACCGGTTAAAGGCAATGCATCATTGAATGCTTTTGCTGTATTTGCAGCATCCTGACCGGTCATTGCATCTACAACGAACAGTGTTTCTGTAGGATTAATCGCTGCATGCAATTCTTTAATTTCGCCCATCATATCGTCATCGATATGTAAACGACCTGCAGTATCGACAATCAATACATCCGCAAATTGAATTTTGGCTTGTTCAATTGCTCGGTTTGCAATCGTAATTGGCTTTTCATCAGCACTTGATTCAAAGAAAATCGCGCCGACTTCACCTGCTACAGTCTGGAGCTGCTTAATCGCTGCAGGACGATAGACGTCGGCAGAAACCATTGCGACTTTTTTCTTTTGTCGCTCTTGTAAAAAACGAGCTAATTTTGCAGCAGTCGTCGTTTTACCTGCACCTTGTAAACCAGCCAATAAAACAACAACGGGAGGCTTTGCAGCAAGATCAAGACTTTCATTTGCCTCACCCATCATTTTGGTGAGTTCATCATGAACAATTTTGACGAATGCTTGGCCTGGAGATAACTGTGACATCACCTCTTGACCTAATGCCTCTTCCTTAACTTTCGCGATAAATTCACGAGTTACAGGAAGTGCAACATCGGCTTCAAGAAGTGCCATACGCACTTCACGTAACGTATCTTTAATATTGTCTTCGGTCAGTTGCCCAGAGCCAGTAACATTTCTTAAACTCTGCGTGAGTCGTTCTGTTAAGGTATCAAACATTGCAAAATCCGCTTAAAATGGTTGTTGCAAAAAAATCTTTCTTAAAATAGAAAATTTATGCATAAGATGCTATAGGATACTGTAGTTCGTTTGGAATTTATATCTTATTAGATGAATATTCAGCATCCATAAAAAGGTTTGACATGATTAGCCTCCCTTTGGTTTACACAATTTTAGCATTGATCGCCTATACCACTGCCTTTTGGTATTTATTTACCCATTTAATGACTAAACGTGTCCCTAATCATTGGTTTATCAGTCTCGTAGCTGGATTAGGCTTGATCTTGCATGCTGTCGTCTTATTGATAGATATGAAAACGCCTTTCGGCATTAACTATAACGTTTTTAATCTCCTTTCATTTACTTCAGCACTCATGCTGTTATTGAGCCTGCTTTATAGCACTTATCGACCTGTACTTGCGCTAAATCTGATTGGAATACCAGTAGCTGCATTGGGTTTAATTTTAGGCTATTCCCTGAGCCAGCCTATACTTACACTTAAACAGAACACGTTTGGACTTGATGTCCATATTATTTTGTCACTCTCAGCTTATGCAGTGCTATTAATGGCAACAATTCACGCAGTTTTGTTGTGGTTACAAGATCGTGAGTTAAAAAACAAACAGAAACATCGTGTTTGGGTAAATCTATTACCCTCCTATCAAGCAATGGAATCTCTGTTATTCGATATGCTTGTTACAGGTTTCATTTTATTAAGTACTGCACTTATCTTCGGCTTTTTTACGATTGATGATTTTTTTGCACAACATTTGGCACATAAAACAGCATTTAGTATTGTCTCTTGGTTTGTTTACGGTGCACTTTTATTTGGACATTATCGTTTTGGTTGGCGCGGTCAAAAAGCGAGACGCTTTACCATTATTGGTTTTATTTTACTTGCAATAGGCTTTATTGGATCAAAATTTGTATTAGAAATGATTCTAGGAAAATAACAATTATGTGATTTAAATCACAATAAATAATAATAATGAAATAAATATCACATCATATTAAATTTTATATATTTTAAATACATTTTAAATATATATAAATAAATTTTAAGTATAAATAAAATTTTCATATTGTAAATAGTAATAAAAATCAATTACTTAAAGTAAAAAACTACATTAAACCTTTATGATAATTTAATAAATAATAGTTAATATTATTTGAATTATTTAATTAATTAATATTAATAATCTGCTCATCGCTTAATACCCCCCATTAATCTCCTATAAGTTGTTATTATTTAGGTTAGTAACTAATGTTACAGTTAGTAAATGGATATTTTTGATGATTATTTTGGGGTATGTATGAAATTGCAAAAAGGTTTTACCTTAATCGAATTAATGATCGTCATCATTATTGTTGCAATCTTGGCCGCAATTGCAGTACCTAGTTATCAAAACTACGTCACCAAAGCAAAAATCAAAGAAGCTCAATCGAATTTAATCGCACTTTCATTAGGTGCTGAAAATGCATATCAAAGAACACTAAACTACCCTAAAGAAACCTTATCAAATACCAACGCAGTAAAAACTAAATTTATAACTTGGAATCCAAGTTCTGATTCATTTAATTTTACGTACACTTCATCAGATGGTGTGAATTATGCGGTTCAGGCAATAGGAACTGAAGCAAGAGTTTTAGGTTGTACATTAACACTCAAAAATGATGGAACTCGTACCGTGGCCGGTTGTGGTTCATATACTGACTGGGTGAAATAATATGCAAAATACTGGTTATAGAAAACAACTTGGTTTCACGCTGATCGAACTAATGATTACGATCGTTGTACTGGCTATTTTGTTATTTGTAGGTACTTCTTTAACCAGAGCTTGGGTAGATCAAAGTCATGTTGATGGAGCGCTAGCAGGTATTAAAAATGCGACTTATCAAGCCCGTTCTGCAGCAATTCGAAACACGAATAATCAAGAGTCTTCACTTGCAGCAGCATCTGTTTGTATAGATAAAACCCATCAAGAAATTAGAGTGATTCGAGTTGCTAAGGACAATACTGATGCGTGTTCAACAAGTGACGGCAACTCGCCTGACCAAAACTATATCCTTCAAAAAATCCCTTATGCATCGAATGTATTTTTCAAAGTAAATAATACAGAGTTTTATTGTCTATCTTTTAACTCGAATGGGATGTTGGTTGCTGCAAGTTCAGCATCAGCAACGTGCAATTCAAATTTAAATTTAACCGTTACAGTTGAGAAGAATAATGAATCAGCAAACATTCAAATCAACTAATCAACGTGGTTTCACATTGTTGGAGTCTCTTGTTGGTTTACTTATATTCTCGATTATTGTTTTTGGTAGCGGTTTAGCAATCAGCAAAATGTTGAACACGCAACGATATATGAACATTGACAATATAGTGATAAACGAACTGCAAAATCGCTTACAAACCATCACTATATCTACTGACTCAACTGATGTTTGTACTTCATTCAATAACCAATCTACCGAAAGTAAATCGTTCACATTAAATGGTAATACCTACTACATTTATTGCAATTTGAATTCTGAAAATATTAGTGAAACGAGCGGTGTCGCAGGTACAAAAATTACATGGCCTGTGTTAGCTGCGAGTACAAATCAATCTAATGCCAAAACCTGCGCTGAAGATAGTATGGAAGGCTTAGATTGTTATCGAGTCGGGAGATAAATCATGAGTCAAAAAGGATTTACGCTCGTTGAGTTGATGGTTGGATTAGTCATTGCAATGTTATGCATGCTAATGATGCTCATGCTTTTTAAACAGACGACTCAAATTGGTATTAGTTCTTCTCGTGATTCGGAATACGATGCTCAAATACGAACAGCATTATCAGTTGCACAGAAGCTCGTTCAAAATGCAGGCTATGGTTCAGGAAAAACATCAGATATTGCTGTAGGAGTGGACACTCAAAATTTACCTGCTGTTTTCTGGCGAATGAATCCAGATCCTGTAACAAGCTTAATGTCTGCAAATACAACGATTAATTACAACTGTGAAGCATTAACTCAAGAAAAAGAAGGTGATACATATCGCTTAATCTTTCTTAAAAAGAATAACTGTGGGTCTGAAGCAGTATTAAATATAGAAACTTTTAGCCAACCTGATGAAAAACAGCATATTGTTTCCTTTAAGACCTTAGAAACAGGCACCGTTTTTAACTTTGTATTAACACCGGGAAATTGTACACCTTTTGGAATTGATAAAAACAACTCCAAAGGTACGCGCCAACTGACGATTACTGCTAATCGTCAATACGCAGATGAAATGCAAAATTCAAACATTGGTCAAACAGTGAGTAATACCGTTTGTCTTAATAACATTGTTAACCTTTAAGAGCGAGATTAAAGATGAATAGTTTAAGAAAGCAGCAAGGCATGGCCACTATTCTTTTGGTCTTGCTCATCGGGCTTACAGTGATGATCATAACATCGACTGTTGCAAAATCACTGATCTCCAACAAAGAAGCAAATGTTGCTGCGCATGCACAAACCAACGTACAACTCATGGGATGGTCAGGTGTTAGCGCCTTTCGTGAATATTTATTAAAAAAATATAAGGATACCGATATTAATGACTTTCGCCAAAGCTTATTAAATACAGGTGAAATTCAGCTTTTAAATGATGATACCAACCAACGTTATGTCACGGTTGAAGTAAAAGATGTAAAAGGTTGCAATGGTTTAACCAATAACCCAGATGGTTCTACTGGAACCAAATGTATTGTCATCGCAAATATTCTGTCGAAAAGTGGGTCAGCTCAATCAGCTACTACGATACAAGCAATCTATGATCTTGCAGCAGACCTGATTAAGTACAAGAGTGTTATTAATTTCACTGGTCAAACATTTATGTCTGGCACTACTATTTCCGGCGAAGATCCAACTAAACCAGATGAATATGTCGAACTGAATGTCGATGGTGGTAGCCTGTCCTTACAAGCTGGTTTCAAAATTCAAAATATCAAAAACTTAACTATTAACGTTAAGAAAGACAAAGATGGTAAAGGTGGAAATGTCTATATTGATTGTTTAATTGATGCCTGTGGTACAAGAAATGGGGCTGTAATTAACATCAATGCTGAGGGCTATGTTCATATTATTAACGGCGGAAATTTTGGCAATATTTCATCTGGTGAGTGGGTTAAACTGTTAACCAATGTCAAAGCAGAAAATATTAAAGCAATTGGTGATGTCACACTTTCTCTTGGTTCTAAGGCTCAAAATATTTCCACTGACGGAAATATTAGTCTTACAGAAGGAGGCTATGCTGCAAACTTACATACCAATAAAGATGTAACACTACGCACGAATGTCGAAGTGTCTTCTATCACCACACACCAAGGGAATGTCAATATTTCCGTTTCTAGTAAAGTCAACGGAAATGTCATGGCAGGTGGCAACGTAACAATGATCGGAACTAGTGTTGTTACGGGTGATATTACCTCAGGCGGGAAAGTTAATATTTCTAGTAGTGACGTTAAAGGCAGTGTAAGAGCTAAAGAGTTTATCGATCTTGATACCCTCTCTAAAATTGAACAATCGGCCTATGCTCACAATCAGTCGCAACAAGGGGTTGGCGCGTACAAGGCTGGAGTCCGCTTAAGTACAAGTTGGATTGGTGGAAATGTGTATTCTAACGGTCCATTACGCTTACTAGATGGTCTTATTACTGAAGATGTAAAAGGTGATGTCTATCTTGCCAACTTTAGTGCTTCAAACCAGAATGGTGTAGTTGAAGGATTTAAGAATGCAATTAGTGGAAAAATTTATGAAAAACTCACAAGCATCCCTCAGCTCAGTACTTTTCCAGATATTCCTAAATACGATGTTTCTGAAACCATAGCCAGTATTCAAGAAGCAATTCAAAATATGACGTTTGAAACCAGAGTCGATGTTCGTCAATATCGAAATGATGCAAACTATATTTTCGTACGTGAATATGGCGCTGCTCGCGTATATTTAAATCATCTTCGCAATGAGAGCTCTAAAATCACTTACATGTATGAGTATGATGCTACTAATAATATTCACAAACAGTTTGCTGTAGATGCTTCAGGAAATAAAACTCAAATCATGAAAATTGACCCTGAGAACTCAAACTCAGGCTCACGAGGTTTCTATTTAGGGAAATACACCTTGAATAGCAAAGATTATGTGGGTGCTATTTGTGAAACTATTCATGAAGAACAGATCATGACCAATAGTTTAGGTCTACGTACTGACCATAAAAGCGGTTATTGTACAAGTCAAATTATTGGATATCTTCCACGTGTCAGTTTAGATTTTAATGGTCTTGATGGTAAAGACCGAACTATATTTGGTTGGCCTAAAGATTACGATTATACATTACCAGACACTTGGTATATTCGTTCAATGGATACATCTACATTCGATAACGCAAGTTTTGCTCCAGGTATTCTGTATTTCGAAGGTAAATTAATTATTTCTGGTAAAGCGAATCTTGCGGCGGATAGTACTGATTCTGTATTCACCAATACATTCCTTGCTGAAGGTGATATTGATGCGATTGCGATGTCTCCTCGCATTTATTCGCCTCGTAATATTACGCGAAATCCAAATGCAACAGATGCCTTAATTTGTTCTCGTAACTTAGGCACTACGTCTAATACTAAGTTTAGTGTTAGTCCACCTGCAACAACACCTGCAACTTTATCGAACAAATTCTTGACGCCAGTGAATTTGTGCCAAGATGCGAATACGATGTATAAAAACACCAATAGATTACCTAACGGTACACTTGATACAGTGACTATTGATAATAAAGAAATAACAAAGTTAGAACTTGGTTTAGTTGCCTTGATGTCTAATCAAGTTGTGCGTATTGGTGCATGTGCACAAATTTATGGTGACGTATTAGCAAGAAGTAATGTTGAAGGTAGTGCAGCATGTGGTATCGGTGAAAAAAATGGAATCTTTGGTAATATCAGCTCTCAAGGTGTCCCACCGTATACTAGTGTTCAACAACACAATACAATGGGTGCTGGTACAAATATTTATATTCCCAAAAATGAATATAAAAATTTAAATAAAGTTGACGATGTGAATGCAAATGATTTCATCGCCATTAAAAATGCAGACCTACAATGGGCTAAATATCAATAATTGGAAGCGAATAGCCCAAACATAAGTTTGGGCTTTTTTTTGTGTGAAATTTCTGACTAGACAAGCTATACAAAACACCGTATAACACCGTTTTTCCCATATTCAGGTGACCATGTGAAACTCGTTTTAGCACCCATGGAAGGTTTAACTGATCCCATCATGCGTGATGTTCTCACACATGTCGGCAGCTTCGACTGGTGTGTAACTGAGTTTATCCGTGTCACTGATTCTGTCCTTCCAGATCACATCTATCATTCTTACTGTCCCGAATTATTCAACGATGGCAAAACAGCAGCAGGAACACCCGTTCATGTTCAATTTTTAGGGAATAATCCAACCATGTTGGCTGCAAATGCCGTTCGAGCGGTGGAGTTAGGTGCACCTGCAATTGATATGAATTTTGGATGTCCAGCTAAAACAGTAAACAGGCATCGAGGTGGTTCTGTATTATTGGATGAACCTGAAACAGTGTATCAACTGGTTAAAGCTGTACGTGATGCAGTGCCTGCTGAAATACCAGTTTCAGCAAAAATGCGTTTAGGTTATATGGATCGTAATTTCACCCTGGAAAATGCACATGCTATAGAAGATGCTGGTGCCGCTTGGGTTACCGTTCATGCACGAACAAAAGCAGATGGCTATACCCCACCCGCCTTTTGGGATCAACTTCAACCCATTCGTCATGCGCTTAGAATTAATGTGATAGCCAATGGTGAAATCTGGAATAACCAAGATGCGCGCCAGTGTTTACTAGAGTCAGGTTGTGAAGATCTAATGATTGGTCGTGCAGCAGTGACAACACCCGATGTCACACAATGCATCCGACAAAATAAAGACGAAGCGATATTACAATGGAGCGATTTAATTACACTCCAAATTCGCTTCTTAAATGGTTCTTATAAAAAAGAAATGAATATGGTCGGACGTTATAAACAATGGCTAGGTATGATGTCTAAACATTATCCTGAAGCAAAACTGTTATGGGATGAAGTGAAACGTCTGAAACAAGTAGATGAAATCATTGCTAAGCTCAATCATTTTCAAAACATTACGCCAACTGTCTAATTTCTAAATTCTAGAATGAATAACTCCGAACTTCACCTTGAAAATTCAGACAGTCTTGAACGCGAGTGCGTTGAACCTCAGACAGTTGCTCTGGACTAAACCATGCATATTCCGTATGTTCCTCAGAGAGTTGAATTTGGGCATTATTTTCAATCACGCATCTAAAGATAAAGGTATGTGAGTTTACCTGTGCGTGATAGTAGACCCCGGATAAATATTGGATGCTTACATCACAACCTATTTCTTCTTTACACTCTCTGAGCAAAGCTTGATGTATGGTTTCACCTTGATCTAAACCACCACCTGGCAACCCCCAACTGTAATTGGAATAGTTTGCTTTCAGTAATAAGACTTGTCCCTCTGGGTTGGTGATCACCGCATGAGAACTCAAACGATAAAAATCATAAAATCCCATGACACGTCTCCAGAATTTAACTCATTCATGAAAGATAACACTGTTTAAGCCCATCTAAATGCTCAAGATAAGCTAAACCACAAGCCTTAATTTTGATTTATCCTTCAAGATGATAGCCTTTCCCGTTGCTAAGTCTACAGGCATAGAAATATGTTGGTGTACCATCACCCATTGTTCATTGGTTTTTTGTAGACATAATGTTGTACGACACCAAGGCATTTGCAGCTGACCTTTTAAGGCTTTATGTTCCACTTTAGAGTGACAGTGTAATACAACCAAATGATCACTCGCATGCACTTTTACATCACGGCGAGTGATTTGCATCCCATCAAAGAAATATGGGCTAAATTTTTGCCATTCTTTTCGATAAGCTTCAGCCCCTTCAAGTTGAGTGCTGACATCAAACATACTTACATTTTGTGCACATTTTTCGATTAACGCATCAACATTATTACCCACTAATGCTGAATCCCATTCTTTTAATTGCGCTAATACTTCATGAGCAGCAACAACATTACCCTCAATCTGAATAGACATGATGTGACCTTATTGTTATTAGTGTGATGAAGTTAACACTTTTAAAGAAAAAGTGTAATGTTATTTTGTGCCAAGCAAAGAAATTTTTATTCTAATTTGTATCTAAAATTCAATTTAAATTGATAAAAAACAACCATTATTTATTAAAACTTATCATTATGATCAGAAAACCAATGACGAGTTATTTTCGCATAAAAAATTGGCCCCAGTTTCACTGAAGCCATTATAAAAGCTTATGCTTTCTTTACATATTCGGACTTAAGTTTCATTGCGCCAAAACCATCTACTTTACAATCAATATCATGACCATCCGTTGCATCTGGCAACAAACGAATACTTTTTGCTTTAGTACCGACTTTGATTACGGATGATGAACCTTTAATTTTTAAATCTTTGATAACCGTTACGGTATCACCATCTGCAAGAAGATTGCCATTTGCATCTTTGATCTGAACCACTTCTTCGAGTGTCTCTCCTTCTTTCCATTCATGTGAACATTCTGGGCAGATCAAGAGGTCCCCATCTTCATAAGTATATTCAGAGGAACATTTTGGGCAATTTGGCAAAGACATAAAAAAATCCAAAAAATTAAAAAAATTTTGCTCAATATACCACTTTCATCTAGCGAATAGAAAAAAACCTTAAATTTTATAAGGTTTAAATAAAAAAAACCTAAGTTCAATCACTTAGGTTCTTTTATTGGCTCTAGCCTTGTTTAGCTTTGAAACTCATCTTCTATATCTTCATCATCATATACATATGCCATACATCCCCATCCATCATACTCACCGTCATAGTCATTGGCTATTTTGGTAAACCACTCTTCTAAATCCACAATATCTGAGTATTCTGGCTCCATATACACATAAATCGTGATAATCCATTCTGCGCATTCAGACTCTTCATCAATAAATAAACTGATCTTTTGTTCTTCCTGAAGCAAGAACAAGGCACATTTTTCAGCTTTGTCTTTAGAGCTAAAAGCAATTGAGTACTCAATCTCATGCGGCTCGCTTAAATCATCTCCATCCTGGAACATTTGCCACAGTACATCGCCATTATCATCATTTGGAAATTGTTCTAAATCACGGCTCATACGTTCATCCTTATTGTGGTTATTGCGTATACAATATCCTAGAGTAGCCTATATTTATTTCATTTTGGAGAAGAATTCATTAGAAATTGTTCTTAACTTTATATGATCGTAATTGTTAAATTTTAGTTAGGCACTCACAATACGTATTTTGCTTGAAGCGTTTCATTCAAAATGGAACTTCACTCACAATTTTAATTTCAATACCACTCAACGGTTGTTGAAACTCTAAATAACTCGCATGCAAAGCCATACGCCCTAAATCACTGAGTTTAGGGTTTGGATGATAGAGTTTATCACCTGTGATCGGATGACCTATGGCTTGCATATGTACGCGTAATTGATGTGAACGCCCCGTAATTGGCGTCAACAAGACACGACTAACATCTAAATGCGCATCATAAGCGACCAATTCAAACAGTGTTAAGGCTGATTTTCCAAGTTCAAAATGAACGATTTGTCTCGGTCTGTTTTCCCAGTCCGTAATTAAAGGCAAGTCTACTTGTCCCTGTTGTGCAATTTTACCTTGCACCAGTGCCACATAATTTTTTTTCACGGTGCGCGCTTGGAACATTTTGCTCACAGCCACTTCAGCATCGCGATGTTTTGCAAACATCAAAATTCCAGAGGTTGCCATATCTAGACGATGAGTAATTTTTGCATTTGGGTATTGAGCAATCACTCTTGAATACGCACTGTCATGATGTTCAGGCAAGCGTCCTGGCACAGACAATAATCCTGCTGGTTTATCAATGACCACCAAATCATCATCTTCATAGACGATGTTAAGCGGACCTTGAGGTGGCATATATACAAAATTATCGTCTAAAGGCATGTGAACAGAGCATTTCTTTGGGATGCGGAAAAATAGCAACTGATCAACTCAGTGTCAATTTATAAGATGAGCGATTTGAGAATTGAGAATTGAGAATTGAGAATTGAGAATTGAGAATTGAGAATTGAGAATTGAGAATTGAGAATTGAGAATTGAGAATTGAGAATTATAATTTTTTTTAAGAGAATTCTGAGGGTGTCAGGGAAAACATGTTGTTTACTTCAACTATTATAACTTTGTAAGTTATAACCCTATTGCCTATAAACTTCTGGTTTATAGCGTCCTAAGCCGAATCAAGACCTCTTGGGTAAGTACTACACGCACGCCGTACGCAACTGGTAGCAATCTACTCTTTTCGATCCCGTCACACCCTTGAAATATATAATAGCGAGACTGCGTCGGGATTAATTTCCTAAGATTAACGTATTTTAGCATCGAATAAAAAAATATTTCATTTCATCTTATAAATACAATATTTTTTCCCAAATAGGTTCACTGATACACTTTTTTTAGCGTTTTAGAGCTAAATATTGCAATTAAAATTCAAGTCGACTTTTGATTTTAGAGAGTGGCTTGAATCCAAGATGCAATGCTCCACCACAACATCATGGCAAACATTCCGCACATAAGATTAGCGAGTACTTTTTGTAGTTGAGATAATTCAGATTTGTAAATTTTGAGGTTAATCACATAAGCAACGATACCCAATACCGCTCCTACTGCACCACCAATGAGTAACAGTAAAATTGGCCAGCCTGCCATCAAATGAACTTTAACACCTAAAGACGTTTTTTCATTTTCAGCTATGCTGCTCATTTCCATGTAATTCTTCCTCTTGCAATCATTTTTACTGTAAATGATCAAGCAAAATTCGCACCAACCTTATTAAAAAAACTATTCAAAATTGAGCTCATCAAAGTCCTTGATTTTGGACAGATAGATTGGTGAATAATTCACTTTAGACCAGGTATGCTTAAATTTTTCCTGAAGACCCCGATCCGCCAAATTGATATTTTGTGAATGCTTTTTTTGATGACTGAGAAAATTAATACTTACTCTATAATCAGTATATGGGCCATGATTACTAGAAAGATCATAACCAATCAAACGCATATCCTGCTGCTCTAAACGAAACTTATAACTCCAATAGCCATAACGACCGTGTCCATAATGGATCCCCAGAATATTCTTGCGGATATCAACACAGAGTTCTGGCGGAAAATAAACACCTCCCTCTTCATTTTCCGATGAAAATGCAGTCAGATTCTGCATCAGTTTTTGATATGTGAATTGATTCTGTAATAGCACCAGAATGCCACGTCGGTTACGATCTAGCTTGCCCTGATCAAGATGGCTCACCCACCCTTTGGGATCAATTTTTTTTACAATCAGTACGGCATCCTTTTGGCCATCCTGATTCAAATCACCTTCTACGGCATCGAACAGAAAGTATTGGTCTGGAATAAAGTCCTTAAATTTTTTTGCCTGCTGTTGAAGTTTGATTTCTTCTGGGCTTAGTGTTTTCTGCTGTGGAGTGTTCGCCCATAACGGTACTGAAGCAATCGAACATGCCATAAGTATCGCGACTGATATACCATGATGCTTTAATATTTTTAGCACAGGCATCTGCTGAGCTCCTTTATAATTTTTATAATGTTTTTAGCCAATATAATTTTTAGATGAATTGGAATGGTAATCGTGATTCAACATATTTTTATGATGTTCCATTGAGATTTTAAAGGGGACTTTCGGCATTCTTTACCATGCGTCTTTTCTAACGAATCCAACGTACTGCCCAAACCACACCAATTAGTAAAACAATCACTACCAATACTGGTGTAAAGAATGACAATACGGAAATCGCCAATGCGCTGACCCACTCACCTGTAGAAACCACAGGATTTGCCACGCCACCCGTGGTTGCAGTCGATACGCCCCGTGCTGCCACTGTCCCAAGTTGCACTACTCCTGCTGTTCCACCACCGACGATGATTGCGGCAGCCCAACTTGCAAATTGCGACATTTCGCCAGAGCTTACAGCCATGGTCGTCAATGTTCCAGCCACCATCGCGGCAGGTGTTGCAATAGTGTCGAGTAAGTTGTCTACCCATGGGATGTAATAAGCACCTATTTCACACAGTGTGGCAAAGCCTAGTGCAATGCAGACCGATGGCATCGCCAACCATTCAAAACCTTTGATGGGTTCAAAAAGGCCCATAATGGCAGCAATACTCATCACCAATAATGGAACAAATACGCGGAAGCCACATGCAGCACTCAATCCTATACCAAGACATAAACCGAGTATTGTTTCCATAGCAAACCTTTTTATTTATATGTTTTTAATTTGCTTAAGGTAACAAAAAAGCCCTATGGTGTAATAGGGCTTTTGTTTAAAACAGTGGTGTCTGTTTTAGTGTGTTTGCTTGAGCGAATTATTTTTTAAATTGATTGCTTAAGCATTTGGTACACGGTGGTAAACGATCAGTACCAATTTCTAAGTAAGCACGATGCCCACATTGAACGCAAAAATAGAAACCTGTTCCCGGTTTAGAGCCAGCTGTAACCATTTTTGTTCTCCGTATAATTTTAGAAATGGTGGAATCACTATAACGGAGAATGAATGGCTTTTTATTGTCCATTTCGACAGATGATGATGACGATTGGGCAAAGCGATATTCACGATCGAAATTCTAATGGCTTTACACAGGTTTAGCGACCCAATTTTCGACGTTTAAAGCATTTACTCTTAAAAACTCTTTTTCATTATTGGTAAACATTAGCCCGTTATTAGCTCTTGCAAAAGCTGCAAGCAACAAATTATTTTTTCCAATAATCTAGCCTTTCTGCGTTAAGTCTTTACTAATCTTGCATAGTGCTATGAAAAACTTTCATCTATTTCAATTGCTTGAGTCATGGATGTTAACTCTTCAATTGCATGCAACGCTTTTGATTTGTCCTGACTTTTTCAGCACCACTTCACAGCTCGCCTAAGGTAGTCACCTAAATGATAATATTGACAAAGAGTAATGTTTTTCGAGATAAGAAATTCACATTTACTTATTTCCTAAAGGTATCTAATCATAAATATAGTCATATTTTTTTGTTTTATTATTATATCTATATGAATAACTTGCAGCCTCTTCACCATTAATCCAAATACTAACCTTAGCAAGAGGAGCTGGTTTTTGAAAATGCCATAAACTAAAAACTCCCTTGTAAGGATGTCCATTTGGTTGAATTAAAGTAGATCTTTTTCTATTTAAAGGATAATTATTGTAAATTTTATCTGGCTTACCATGTTCATGAAACAATCCTATTCCTTGACTCTTTATTTCCACACTATATGGAACAGGTCTAATCGACCCATTACTAAAAGAAAAGTGAACTAATTGTCCATTTTGTATACTTTTAATTAAATTTCTGTCTGTTTCGTATCCTACAACTATAGAATAAGATGAAAGCTCTTCTTCTAATTTCTTTTGCTTCTCATATTGCTCAGTAATAACTACAGATTGTTTGTATGTATATAATGCTGTGAAACCTGAAATTATTATTGCCAATATTGATAAAGTATTTGATAACATTTATTACTTCTTTTTTATAATTAATCCAACGAAAAGCCCATAAAATTTGGACTTTTCGCATTAAAAATATCAATCTACTTTCCCTTCTAAGAAATCTTGTGCAAAGCGTTGCAACACCCCGCCCGCTTCATAAACAGATACTTCTTCTTCGGTATCCAAACGACACGTTACAGGCACTTCAATTGTTTGATTTTTACCATCCGCCGTTGAACGCTCAATAACTAAAGTCAAGGTCGAACGAGGTGCAATATTCCCAATCACGCTATACAGCTCTGTACCATCCAAACCTAAAGTTTTACGGTCAGTTCCTGCCTTAAACTCAAGCGGTAACACACCCATACCGACCAAGTTGGTACGGTGAATACGTTCAAAACCTTCAGCTACAATGGCTTCTACACCTGCAAGGCGTACACCTTTCGCAGCCCAGTCACGGCTAGAACCTTGACCGTAGTCTTTACCTGCAACAATGATCAAAGGCTGTTTACGGTTCATGTAGGTTTCAATGGCTTCCCACATACGCATTACTTCGCCTTCAGGCTCTACACGCGCTTTTGAACCTTGCTTAATCGTACCGTCCGAACGTACCACCATTTCGTTATACAATTTCGGATTGGCAAAGGTCGCACGTTGTGCCGTTAAGTGGTCACCACGGTGCGTTGCGTATGAGTTAAAGTCTTCTTCAGGCACGCCCATTTTATGTAGATATTCACCTGCTGCCGAATCCATCATAATCGCATTCGATGGTGATAAATGATCCGTGGTGATGTTATCGCCTAAAATCGCAAGCGGACGCATATTGGCTAAAGTACGTGGTGCTGCAAGTGCGCCTTCCCAATATGGCGGACGACGGATATAGGTACTTTGCGGACGCCAGTCATATAATGGGCTTGCAGCTTGAACCTTCTCACCCAAATCAAACATTGGGATATACACTTTCTTAAATTGCTCAGGTTTTACTGCAACTTTCACCAGTGCATCAATTTCTTCATCCGATGGCCAAATGTCTTTTAAATAAATCGGGTTGCCGTCTTTGTCATGTCCTAAAGCATCCATTTCGATATCAAAACGAATCGTCCCTGCAATCGCATACGCCACAACTAAAGGTGGAGATGCCAAGAATGCTTGTTTTGCATAAGGATGGATACGACCATCAAAGTTACGGTTGCCTGATAAAACAGCCGTTGCGTAGAGGTCACGGTCAATAATTTCTTGCTGAATTTTTGGATCTAACGCACCTGACATCCCGTTACATGTGGTACATGCATACGCCACGATACCAAAACCGAGTTTTTCTAAATCACCGAGTACACCTGCTTCTTCTAAATACAATGCTGCGGCTTTAGAACCCGGTGCAAAAGATGATTTCACCCACGGCTTACGCACTAAGCCGAGTTCATTCGCTTTACGAGCAAGCAAGCCAGCTGCAACCGTATTACGTGGGTTTGATGTATTGGTACATGATGTAATCGCTGCGATGATGATTGCACCATCAGGCATTAAGCCTTCTGCTTCTTGCGCACGTGCTGCTTCTAAATTACCTGCAATACCTTTGGCTTTTAAATCGCTTGTTGATACACGCGCATGTGGGTTTGATGGACCTGCAATATTACGAGTTACGGTTGATAAATCAAAACGGAGTACACGTGGGTACTCGGCTTTAGTCATATCACTTGCCCACAGACCAATTTCTTTGGCATAGGTTTCTACAAGCTTCACTTGCTCAGGCTCACGACCTGTCAGTGTTAGATAATCAATGGTGTTTTGGTCGATATAGAACATCGCAGCCGTTGCACCGTATTCAGGGGTCATATTGGAGATGGTTGCACGGTCACCAATCGACATTGTGTCTGCACCTTCACCAAAGAACTCTAAATATGCGCCAACCACACGCTCTTTACGCAAGAACTCTGTTAAAGCCAATACGATATCAGTTGCCGTAATGCCCGGCTTACGCTGACCAACGAGCTCTACGCCAATAATGTCTGGCAGACGCATCCACGATGCACGGCCGAGCATCACGTTTTCAGCTTCTAAGCCACCGACACCAATTGAAATGACACCTAAAGCATCCGTATGCGGTGTATGTGAATCTGTGCCCACACACGTGTCAGGGAAAGCCACGCCACCACGGTTTTGAATCACTGGAGACATTTTCTCCAAGTTGATTTGATGCATGATGCCATTACCCGCAGGAATCACATCAACATTTTCAAAGGCAGTTTTGGTCCACTCAATAAAATGGAAACGGTCTTCATTACGACGATCTTCCACCGCACGGTTTTTCTCAAATGCATCAGGATCAAAACCACCGTACTCGACTGCGAGTGAGTGATCGACAATCAGCTGAGTTGGTACCACGGGATTGACTTTAGATGGGTCTCCACCTTGATCGGCAATCGCATCACGCAAACCTGCAAGGTCCACCAATGCTGTTTGACCTAAAATATCGTGGCAAACCACACGTGCTGGATACCAAGGGAAATCGTGGTCTTGTTTGTTAAAGATTAATTCTTTAAGAGACTGCTCTAAAATTGCAGGATCGCAACGGCGTACCAATTGCTCTGCAAGCACTTTAGAAGTATATGGGAGTTTTGCGTATGCGCCTGGCTGAATATCTTCAACGGCTTGACGCACATCATAATATTCGAGCTGGGTACCTTGCAGTGGTTTACGGTAGTTGTTATTCATCGCGTTCCTGCCTTGCCTTGAGCATCTTTTTTCTAAACTTTCTAAACATTTTGTTGTTGATGAGACTTCATCATTTGTGATGGCATAGTACACTGCTGAAAGTCCATTTCCCAAATCTTATATATTTCATGCACTTAGGTACAAAAAATAGGGTTTTTGAAATATTTTGTTTCAAATAATGCAGTTAAATTAGCAGTTATGTGCTTTTTTTTGAAAAATAGTGGAAAATTGGGATAATTCTTTAGTATTAGATTCAGATTCGAGCATAGAAAATGAACAATTTATCTTTCTCCTCATTTACGCTTAATGGCGTGGATGCTCAAAAATTTTTACAAGGTCAAGTGACGTTGCATGTTGAACGCCTTGAAGAAAATATCACGCGCTACACAGCAATTTGTGATTTAAAAGGTCGAATTCACTTTGGTTTATGGCTAACAAAGCTGAATCCTGAAAGTTTTGTCATTGTAACCACTCAAGATCAAGCTGAAGAATTTTCCAAACACATTAAAAAATTCGGTGCTTTTTCCAAAATGAAACTTGAAGAAGCTAGTCAGGTCTATCCTACGCTTCAAGGTGACACCACAACGTTCTCAGCAGAAGTAACAGATATTGCCGCTTGGCAAGTTCAGGCCATTCAACAGGGTCAAGCTTACATTGATCAAGCCATAGAACACGTGTTCCAACCCCAAGAACTCCGTTTACATCAACGTGAAGGCGTTCACTATGACAAGGGTTGTTACTTGGGTCAGGAAGTCATTGCACGCTTATGGTTTAAAGCCAAACCGAAAGCGTGGTTACATCTGATTCAAGGTACAGGTGCTGTGCCTGCAGAAGCGGAACAACTCGATAAAAGCGTACAAGTGGTCAATAGTGCTGCATTTGAAAATGGTTATATCGCTTTGGTGGTGGCACGCCCTGAAGCATTAGCAGAGTTAGACGTGACTGTTTTAGATTTGCCTGAGTATTTAAATGGTGATGTGGCTAGACCACAGTAAAATAATCTAAAAAAACCTCCATTTAGGAGGTTTTTTATTAACCATTAGGCTGAGGATTTGGAACATATTTCCGGTAAATAATCAGGTTTAATATGACCAATACCGCACAACACCAGTACATAAATTCAAAGCTCCATTGTGCGATAACTAATCCCATCACAACTGAACCAATCGCTAGACCAATATCAAAACAAATAAAGAATGTTGATATTGCATGCCCCATCCGATGTTTATCTACGGTTTGAATGGTGAGCGTTTGCAAACAAGGAAATACTGAACCATATCCAATTCCAATAAAAATTGCAGATAACCACAACATCCATTGATCATTGACCAATGTTACGACCATAAGCCCAATCGCAAAAAATATAAAAGAAGGAACAATAACAGCACTCGGACCTTGACGGTCATAAATTTTACCGACCCAAGGTCTTACAATTAACATCGACGCCGCAAACAATATAAAAAATACACTGGTGTACGCCATCAGTTGTTTGCTCTCACTATAAACCGTAATAAAACTGGTAATACTCGAGTAAGCAAAAGCTGTAAGTAAAGCAACACCACTTACAGCAAAAACTTTAGGCTCAAGAAAATCGTCTAGCTTAAAACCTTTTTTATTCATTTTATTTTGCTGAGGTATCTGATTCGCTGGAATATTTAATAGCCAGCTAAAAATTAGACCTAAACTGATGAGCACCGCGAGAGCACCGAATAAAATTTGGAAGCTATAAAATTGAATCATGGTGAGCGCAATTAACGGTCCAAATACCACACCTAGGTTAGTGGACATCACATAATAGCCCATGCCTTCACCTTTACGATGCTCAGGAATAAAGTCATTCGCGACTGGAACAGCCACAGTGGTCAACACACTAAACCATATCCCATGCAAAAATCGTATAAGCAACAATGACCACATGTTATCAATAAATAAATAAGCAAATGCAAAGACCGCAAAAAACGTGCTCGATCCACGCATAGTGAGTCGCTTACCCATTTTTTGAATGATCATACCTGAAAATGGTCGTACTGCTATTGATGAGGCGAGAAAAAGCGTTAACGCTAATCCTGCTTCTTCAACTGATCCCGCTAAGTCCTTCACAATGTAAATCGGAAGGACAGCCAACATGGCAAAGTAGTAAATAAAAACAAATAAATTATTTAATACACACAAGATAAATGAACGATTCCAAAGTCGTTCGGTGGTTACACTCATGAAAATCTACTCTTGTCGCATTAATGTTTAGGCGTGAGGACGTAATGGATCTAAACTCAGTTTGACCAATTGACGGATATAGTGCTCATCAGGCAAATGATTAAAAAAAATAATTTGGTAATGAATAGGACCATACAGTCGATCAAGTACCAAATCATAGTGATCATGTTCAATCAGCTCCCCCGCCTCAATCGCCTGTTGGATCAGTTGGTGCAGTTGAACTCGTTTAGGTAATAAATATTGCTTGAAGAATGTTGCAGCCAATTCACGATGATTCGCCATAACCACCAACATCGCTCGTCCTACTGGATGATCTAAAGCCTTAGCCAAACGAAGCAATTGTTGATTAAGATTTTGTTCAAGGTCGAGCTCTGGCTCAAACTCAAAAATTGAGAGTGTGAGCTCTTTAAAGGTGTCCAGAACCAATTCAGATTTATGTGACCACCATCGATAAATAGTCGACTTTCCCACCCCAGCACGTGAAGCAATGTCTTCTACTGTCAGTTGGTGATATTCCACTTCATTCAAAGCCTGTTTGACTGAAGCTAAAATACATGATCGGCGTCGTGCACTTTTGTCATCGACTGTCATGAAATCCTCACAAATAAAACGATACGTTTCGTATCGTTTTATAATAGAGTTTTTTTATTGATAAAGATATGAAAATAAGACCAAGGCGTTAGATGGAATAGATTTTAACTGTCAATCGATTGAGAGATGACTCATAAAAAACCTCCTATTTCGCTAGAAGGTTTTTTTCTAAAAGCCATGAAATAATTTATTCATATCCTTCACCACATAATCTTTAAAATGAAATGCTCTCGCGTGTTTAGCATCAAACTTTACGGTTAAATCACCTTTTTGGAATACATACACTCGATTCTCCTGACTCACCAAATACTGCTCGCCAAGTTTCAATAAGAGCGCATCTATCTTTTGTTCATCTGGGATTGAATCATCTTGAAAAACTTTATCGTAATTACGTTTAATGCCTTTTATAAACATCGTTGAACACCTCATTGCACAATGCGTATTTAAGCAAAACCATCGAAGAACTACTAGTGGATTAAAATTTTGGTTAAATCCATATATTCAAGGCTGAACAACATAAATCCAGTGTCGTTTATATGCTTATACTGCAATACACACACTTTATTCACAAAGCGAAGCTAAATTTGAAGGATGTATACATATTCTATATTTACATTCACATAATTCGGACTATGATGAAATGGTGTAAAACTCTATTTACATCAAATAAATAGGGTTGCTTTTAAGATAGGTATAAAACAATTATGAAAAAAATATTATGTGGTGCTTTACTCGCTGTTGCCACCTCATTTAGCTTCGCTGCCGCACCAGTCGATCCTGCATTCAGCAAAGTACAGGAACTGATTCAAGCAAAGAATTACAATGCGGCCTACCAAGAACTTGAACGCTTATCAAAAGCAGGGAATCCTCAAGCGACTTATAACTTGGCATATCTCACTCAAGCTGGTCAAGGAACCAAACAAGACAACCAAAAAGCAGTACAACTTTATGAACAAGCTGGCACTGCAGGCTATCCTCTAGCCAATTATGTATTGGCGCAAAACTATGCCACTGGTGGCTTGGGTCTGACCAAAAATGAAAAAAAATCTCGTGAATACCTAGACAAAGCTGCAGCTCAAGGTTTTGAAGATGCGATTGTTGAATCTGCGGTTCTGCTGTTCTCTGAAGGCAAAGAACAATCTGATAAGCTCGCGTTACAAAAACTTGATCCTTTAATTAAGAAAGGAAGTTATCCAGCCATTCATGCTCGTGCTTTATACGATATTTCATTAGGCTTCAAAACCAAAACTGAAGCGCCTGTGAAAAAAGGTTTAGCGAGCATTCAAGATTTAGGTAAAAAAGGATACATCCCTGCGCTTATGGCCATTGGTAACATGTTCGTAAACGGAAATATCGTTCCGCAAAACCTACCTGAGGCAAAAAAAATATTTAGTGCTTTAGCAGATGAAAATATTCCTCAAGCCAAAGAAAATCTAGCGATCGTGAACAAACTGATTGCTGAGAATGCAAAAAAACCTGCAGCAAATACGAAAGCTAAATCATAAGCATTAATTTAAATTTTAAACCGCTGCTCAAATACAAAAACCCTATCACGAGATAGGGTTTTCTTATATGAAAAGGATATTTATGATTACATTTTAGGTTTTACTCAATTACCACCATAAAATAATTAATCCAGCAGTCACAATAAATCCAATTACTGTACTCATCAATAAAGGTGTAATTGCACGATCATTGAGCCCATATGCTTGTCCCAACATTCCAAATAATGCAGGTGTAGGTAAAGCTGCAATCAATGTCCCTACATACACGATATCCATTGGTGCTTGAGCAATAAATCGTAGAGTCAAATACATGAGTATTGGAAAAATAAAGTTGGACGATAGAACAATATAAAGACTCTGCTGATTGACATATTTTAGGGTTAAACCTGCGATGCTTCCGCCAATCACAAATAACGCCAAAGGAGATGCCGTCTGACCAATCATTAAGAAAACTTGATCTATATAATGCGGCAGTTTAACCTGAAAAATAGCGCACACAATTCCGATTACCACACCAATAAACAATGGATTTTTACATAGGTTTATAAAGTTATTTTTTAATGTATTGAGTACAGCTTGCTGATTTTGAGCTTGCAAGCCCGCAATAAATAAAGCTGCTGGAACAAGAAAAACACTTTCGATAATTACGATTAAAGAAGTAAAGGCAAGCGCGATATGACCAATCAATAGACTTAAAATGGCTGTACCAAGTAATCCAGTATTAGACATTGAAGCTCCAATCGAGAGAATGGCAGCATCACTTAAATTGTTTTTAAAATGCTTTACCAAAACCCCTAAAGCGATTGCAAATACAAAGGCGGTCACCACAATATAACTGTAAAAAAGTTCAGGTTGCCATATCGCATCAAGATCTTTTGATGAAAGCGCTTGTAAAAATAGAGCAGGTAAAGCGACTCGAATGACGAATGTACCAACAATAGAGACTTGTTCCTTGCTAAGTAAATTCAGTTTAACCGAGGCATATCCCGAAAAAAGCAGTAAAAAAATCGGAATAATGACCGATAAAACCATGACTTAGCATCCCTAGCTATTGTATGAGTTAGTCAAATTATCATACAACAGCCGTAATTACCCAGGATGACTTTTTAAGTATACCTTTATGCCTATTTTATCTATCAGCATATGGCTTAAATAATGATTTCACATCATACGGTTGGCATCGTAAATATTGCGGACTAATTTCAACCTCTGCTTTTAATTGAGCAGCAGCATGCCATGGCCATCTTGGATTAAATAGTATTGCCCTTGCGAGCCCGATTGCATCAGCTTTGCCTTGTTGTAAGACATCTTCCGCCTGTTGAGGTTCAGTGATCAGCCCAACAGCAATCACTGGAATGTCTACGTGTTTCTTGATTGCTTCCGCAAATGGAACTTGGTAATTAGGACCAATCTGAATATTTTGATCGACATGTAATCCACCAGATGATGCATGGATATAAACTGCACCAAGTTTTTCTAATGCCTTTGATAACCCAATTGAGTCATCAATATTCCATCCCTTTTCTTGCTCCATCCAGTCTGTTGCAGACAAACGAACACCGATTGGATAGTTGTCTGGAACAGCATTTTTGATCGCCTGAAAAACCTCTAAAGTTAGACGAATTCGATTCTCAAAACTTCCACCATATTCATCTGTTCTTCGATTAGATAAAGGGGACATAAATTGATGTAATAGATAACCATGAGCCGCGTGGACTTCGATGAGATCAAAACCTGCATCTACAGATCTGACTGCTGCAGTTGCAAAGTCATCGATAATTTTTTTGATTTCCTCGATACTTAATTCATGAGGAGCCTGATCATCTGGATTAAATGGTAAATCACTTGCAGATACCGTTTGCCAGCCATGTTCATGATTCGATGAGAATTGACCACGTCCCAACCATGGTTTATCAGTTGAAGCTTTACGTCCCGCGTGCGCTAACTGAATGGCGATTGGCGTTGGAGCAATCGATTTTACCTTATCAATCAATGCTTTTAATTGTGCACGTTGTAAATCATTCCACAACCCTAAATCTGCAAAACTGATACGACCTACAGCTTGTACCGCAGTTGCTTCAATAATATATAATCCAGCACCCGACAATGCATAACTCGCCCATTGTTGTTCATGCCAAAAACTATGCTCCCCTGCTTCATTCGCAGAATACTGACACATGGGAGCAATAATAATTCTATTTTTGAGTGATAAATTTCCGAATTGAATTGGCTCAAATAATTTTGCCACACTGAATCTCCCTGATTTTAAATTGATTTATTTGTAGCAGTGTACAACGCATTTACGTGATAAATCATCTAAGTTCATTTCATCATTGAATGCTTTAAAAAACATTTTAAAACTTAACCATGAAGGCACTAGATGGATTGTGTATCATATTCTGTTCAAGCGTAATATCTTGTAGTTCACTCGATGCTGCTTGCAATATCCTCATTTAACCCAATATTTTTCTACTCGCCCATTTAACAGAGTTTCCATGCCTGAATTACCTGAAGTTGAAACCACTAAAACCAGCTTGCTCCCTTTGCTGAATCAAAAAGTACTTTCTGTTCAAGTCAATAATTCAAGTCTGAGATGGCCTATTCCAAATGATGTAAATCAATTGGTCGGTCAACGACTGATAGGGCTAACACGTCGATCCAAATATATTTTGGCACAATTTGAAAATGCGACCATGTTATGGCACTTGGGAATGTCAGGCAGCTTTCGTTTGAGTGATTCACGTGATGCATTGAGAAAGCATGATCATTTCATCATTCAATTCGATGATATCCAATTACGCTACCACGATCCTCGTCGTTTTGGTTGCATTTTATGGCTAGATGATCATGCTCAATCCAAACTTTTAGATACGCTTGGACCTGAACCTTTAAGTGAATCTTTCAATGCTGACTATCTAGAGCAGAAATTTAAAAATAAGAGTGTTGCAGTCAAAGTTGCAATTATGGATAACCACATTGTTGTGGGTGTTGGAAATATTTACGCAACTGAAAGTCTGTTTAATTTGGGCATTCATCCTGCACAACCCGCCTCTAGTCTTACACGGTCACAAATTGAAAAATTTGTCATTGAAATCAAACGAATCCTTAAACAAGCAATTGATTTAGGCGGATCTACTTTACGTGATTACACCAATGCCATGGGCGAAAATGGCTACTTTCAACAAACGCTATTGGCTTATGGGCGCGCTGGTGAAATGTGCATCAACTGTGAAACAACTTTAGAAAATATTAAGCTCGGGCAACGTGCTTCTGTTTTTTGCCCTGAGTGTCAACCGCTTAAGCGACCTCAAGCCTCAAATAATCCTGTATCAAAGGTAAAATCCAAATGAAATCAGCAATTGTTCGGCATATTTTAGTCAAAGATAAAGACCTGTGTATCCAACTTAAACAAAAGCTTAAAGACGGTGCTGATTTTGCTAAAATTGCTAAGCAACACTCAACTTGTCCCTCAGGAAAAAAAGGAGGGGAATTAGGTGAGGTAAAGAAAGGACAATTGGTTGGTCCTATCGATAAGGCAGTTTTTAGTTTGGCTGAACGTGAATTACATGGACCAATTAAGAGTCAATTCGGCTGGCATTTACTCGAAATTAAATTTCGTATGGATTTTTAAACTTCCTGGATTTCCCTCTCCTTTTAGGAGATGAGAAGCATCGCTTCGCAAGGGAGAGCTAAGAATCAATACCTACCAGCCTCCCTTTGACAAAGGGGGATTTCGAGCGATTTTAAAAAAATGATGAGATATAAAAAACGGCGCATTTAGCGCCGTTTTCATTGTATAAGCATTAACCTTTACGTTTTAATTCGTCACGAATTTCACGAAGTAATTCGATATCTTCTGGAGTAGCTTCAGGTGCTGGAGCTTCCTCCTCTTGCTTACGACGCATTTTATTCATCAATTTCACTAACCAGAATACCACCCATGCAAGCAGGATGAAGTTGATGAGAATCGTCAAGAAATTACCGTAAGCCAAAACATTTAAACCCGCTTCTTGAGCGGCAGCAAGCGTTGTAAGGTTATTTGGATTATCTCCTAATACAACAAACCAGTTTGAATAATCAACATCACCGCCTAAGATCCAACTGATAATTGGCATGATGACATCTTTCACCATTGAATCGATGATTTTACCAAACGCCCCACCAATGATCACACCGACCGCCAGATCCATTACATTGCCTTTCACGGCAAATTCTTTAAACTCTTTAATAATGCTCATTTTTTCTCCAAAATTTTTCTATGCATTAATGTGACATAATATACATTATTCTTAATGATATTTCCGTCTAAACTCGTTGGTTTTCCACCAAAATCATAAGTATCTCTGTTTAAATAAACAAGATCTTGTCCAAATCAACTACAACAATTCAACAACTTTTATTTCATATCTTAAATGATGTAGTCAAGATATAAAAAAACCGCTCTTTTGAGCGGTTTTTTTACTTAAATCAATTAAGATTTATTACGTTTACGTTCGTTTTCAGTCAACCAACGCTTACGAATACGAATTGATTTAGGTGTAACTTCAACAAGCTCATCATCTTGAATAAATTCAAGTGCTTGTTCTAACGTATATTCAATCGCAGGAACAAGTGTTAATGCATCATCAGTACCTGATGCACGAACGTTTGTTAATTGTTTCGCTTTAGTTGGGTTTACAACCATATCGTCAGAACGAGAGTTAATACCAATAATCATACCTTCGTAAACTTCTAACTGAGGTTTAGCAAATAGACGACCACGGTCTTGTAAACTGAACAATGCATAGCCCAAGCATGTACCTTGAACCATAGAAATCAACACACCGTTTTGACGTTTTGCAACAGAACCTTGTTTCATTGGTCCATAGTGCGAGAAACTTGAGGTCATGATACCAGTACCTGAAGTCATGGTCATGAATTCTGAACGGAAACCAATCAAGCCACGTGAAGGTACAGTTGCTTCAATACGAATACGACCTTTACCGTCGACTTCCATATTGGTCATTTCACCTTTACGGTTACCCATTTGTTCCATTACAGCACCTTGATGCTGTTCTTCTACGTCAAATGTCACGTTTTCGTATGGCTCTTGCATTTCGCCGTCAATCTCTTTCAAGATTACTTGCGGACGAGATACCCCCATCTCGAAGCCTTCACGACGCATGTTTTCGATCAATACCGAAAGGTGAAGTTCACCACGGCCCGACACTTTAAAACGGTCAGGACTGTCAGTATCTTCTACACGAAGTGCTACGTTGTGAATTAATTCGCGATCTAGACGTTCACGGATGTTACGTGAGGTCACAAACTTACCTTCTTTACCGGCGAATGGTGAGTTGTTAACTTGGAATGTCATCGATACTGTAGGCTCATCTACAGAAAGCGGTGGCAATGCTTCAACATGTTTAGGATCACAAATCGTGTCAGAGATATGAAGTTCGTCCATACCTGTTACACATACGATGTCACCTGCAGAAGCAGATTCAACGTCAATACGCTCCAAACCATGGTAACCCATGATTTTTAAGATACGACCGTTACGTGTTTTACCATCTTTGTCGATTACCGTTACAGGTGTGTTCAATTTCACTGAACCACGTTGGATACGACCAACACCAATAACACCAACGAAGCTGTTATAGTCAAGTGAAGACACTTGCATTTGGAATGGACCATCAACATCCACTGCTGGCGGCTCAACGATGTCTACGATTGTTTGGAACAACGGAGTCATGTCTTCAGCCAATTCTTCTGGTGAAGGACCTGCTACACCACGAAGACCAGAAGCATAAACCACAGGGAAGTCTAACTGTTCGTCAGTACCACCAAGGTTATCAAATAAATCGAATACTTGATCGATTACCCAGTCAGGACGCGCATTAGGCTTGTCAACTTTGTTGATAATTACGATTGGTTTCAAACCACGTGCGAACGCTTTTTGCGTTACGAAACGAGTTTGTGGCATTGGACCTTCTTGTGAGTCTACCAAAAGAAGTACACAGTCAACCATCGACATTACACGTTCAACTTCACCACCGAAGTCGGCGTGTCCCGGGGTATCCACGATGTTGATACGGTATTCAGTATCAGTACGTTTATCTAACCATTTGATTGCAGTATTTTTTGCAAGAATGGTAATACCACGTTCACTTTCAATAGCGCCTGAATCCATGACACGCTCGATCTCACCCGCGCGTTCACCCAAAGCACCTGATTGTTGTAAAAGTTTGTCGACAAGAGTCGTTTTACCATGGTCGACGTGTGCGATGATGGCAATATTACGGAGAGTTTTAATATCTGACATGTAAATTCGATACGCTTTAAATTTGAGGGCAAATTATACAGAAAAATCCTAAACTTTTATAGTGACTGTTTCTTTACAATTTCATTTTTTTTTGACGAATGGTTATGTTTCGGTTTTGTAAACCCATGTAACTCGATTAGAATGTCGACATTTTCGCTTAATCTAGATGGTATAGACCATGTCTGCTCCCGACCAATCTCAAGAACCGAAACTCGATCTTGTTTATGGTTTAGACGATAAACCAAAACCGTTCATCGCTTTTCTCGCTGCCATTCAGCATTTACTTGCCATTATTGTTCCGATTGTTACTCCTGGTCTATTGATCTGTTTGGCTTTAGGTGTTTCTAAAGAAGATACAAACATGATCCTCTCCATGTCATTGGTGATTTCAGGTATTGCGACATTCTTACAAAGTAAAAAGGTTGGTCCTTTTGGTGCAGGCTTACTAATTGTTCAAGGTACAAGTTTTAACTTTATCGGTCCTATTATTGGGATTGGCTCAGCAATGGTTGCCGCGGGAACTCCAGTTGAAACTGTTATGGGTTCAATTTTTGGTGTCGTGATTGCAGGCTCATTCATTGAAATGGGAGTTTCACGCATATTGCCATGGGTGAAAAAACTCATTACTCCACTTGTGACTGGTATTGTCGTACTTCTCATTGGCTTAACCTTGATTAAAGAAGGTTTAATCTCAATGGGTGGTGGTTACCAAGCGATGGGGAATAACACTTTTGCCAATACAGACAATCTCATTATGTCTTGTACAGTTTTGGCATTAATCATTCTCTTAAACCGCTTAAATGTTACATGGGTTAAGAGTAGTGCGATATTAATTGCACTGATTGTAGGTTATGCGCTAGCAGGCTTCATGGGCCATTTAGATTTTTCTGGCTTAGAAAATGCACCTTTGGTTCAAATCCCTACACCAATGCACTTTGGCTTAGACTTCTCTTGGAGTTTATTTATACCAATGGCATTTATTTATCTGGTTACTTCATTAGAAGCGATTGGTGATATCACCGCGACTTCTAAGTTATCTAATCAGCCTGTTGATGGTCCGAAATGGATGGAGCGCATTAAAGGTGGTGTACTCGTCAACGGTGCAAACTCCTTACTCGCTGGTTTATTTAATACTTTCCCGAGTTCTGTTTTTGCTCAAAACAACGGAGTAATCCAATTAACTGGTGTAGCTAGTCGCCACGTGGGTATATGGATCGCCGCGCTATTAGTTATTTTGGGTTTACTACCAGCAGTAGCTGCCATCATCCAAGCTGTTCCTCAAGCTGTACTGGGGGGCGCTGTCATGGTGATGTTTGGGGCTGTTGCAGCATCAGGGATTAATATCCTTTCTGGTATTCAGCTTGACCGCCGTGCATTGCTTATTATTGCAATTTCACTTGCTCTTGGTTTAGGTGTTGCTCAAGTTCCACAGATTCTTGAACATATGCCTGAACTCATTCGTAATATATTTAGCTCTGGTGTAGCAACTGGCGGCATTGCAGCCTTGATCTTGAACTTCGTTCTACCTGAAGCAAAGAAATAATTTAGATTGAATCAAAGACTGCCCAGCATTGTCTGGGCTCTTTTATTCTGTGGAGAGATATATGGTTCCTCAAAGTGAAGTTGTTATTCGTCAACATAACTTTCTGAAAGGTCGAATATTATTAGTCAATGCACCAACTGATGACTTAAGCACTCAGCTCGATAAAAACATTCAGGCTTCAGTATGGACATGGAATTATAACGACTTTCTATTTTTCCAAAATCAAAATATTCCTGTTCATTTTGGGACGGATATCCCTGAAGCAGAATATGATCAAGTCATTGTTTTTGTGCCTAAAGCCAAAGAGCTTTTGAATTACTTACTACACAGTGTGGTATTAAAACTCGGTTTTGGTGGATCAATTTTTCTCGTGGGTGAAAAGAAAGGTGGCGTTGAACGAGCAGCAAAACAACTCATTCCATTTGGCAAATGTGTCAAACTAGATAGCGCTCGTCATTGTCAAATGTGGCAATTAATTATCGATCAGACTCCTACGCCTCGAGCTTTAGAAAATTGGGCTCAACAATATACAATTCAAACACCGAATGGCGAATTACAGATTTATGCTTTACCTGGTGTATTTAGTCAAAACAAACTTGATATTGGTACAGCTGTATTTCTCCCCTACCTCAATCGAGTGAGTTCAGGTAAAATCGCTGACTTCGGTTGTGGTGCTGGCATTATCAGTGCATATTTAGCCAAATTGAATCCCAAAAATCGTATTTTTGCGCTTGATGTGGATGCTTTTGCGCTCGCCTCCACCCGCCTAACATTTGAAAAAAATAATTTGTCACCAGAACAGCTCGAAATCAAAGCTGTGACTGGCATTGAAGATGCGCCACTATTTTTACATGCCATCGTCAGTAACCCTCCTTTCCACCAGGGTATATACACTGATTACAATGCGAGTGAGAATCTTTGTAAGACATCACGTCGCCATCTAAAATCTGGTGGTGAACTTTGGATCGTGGCAAATCGTTTTTTAAACTACCCAACTCTCATTGAGCAAAATTTTGGTCAATGTGAAACTTTGACTGATCAACAAGGCTTTAAAGTACTGTTTGCAAGTACTCAAAAGAAATCATAAGGAACTTTCGATGAGCGAAACCGGTCAACTTAAGCGAAAGCTTGGAGCACGCCATCTTAATATGATCGCCATTGGTGGTTCTATCGGTACAGGACTATTCCTAGCTTCGGGTGCAACAATTGCCAATGCGGGCCCTGGTGGTGCATTACTTGCCTATTGTTTAATTGGCGTAATGATTTACTTCCTCATGACCAGCTTAGGCGAACTCGCAACACACAATCCAACATCAGGTGCTTTCTTCACCTATGGCACCAAATATGTCGAAGGTGGGTTTGGATTCGCACTAGGCTGGAACTATTGGTACAACTGGGCGATAACCGTCGCATTTGAACTTGTTGCAGTTCAATTCATCATGAAATTTTGGTTTCCTGATATCCCAGGTTTCTATTGGAGTGCCATTTTCCTTGCTATCGTTTTTGGTATTAACGCCTTAACAGTCAAAGGTTTTGGTGAGTCTGAGTTCTTTTTCTCACTCATTAAAGTTCTTGCCATCATTGCATTTATCATCATTGGTATTTTCATGATTGCCAAAATCATGATGACACCCAATGTTGCAACTTTCGCAAATTGGTCAAAGGGTGAAGCGCCATTTGTAGGTGGTTTGTCAGCATTAATTGGTGTCGCGATGATCGCAGGATTCTCATTTCAAGGTACTGAAATGGTTGGTGTTGCCGCTGGTGAGTCGAAAGATCCGAAGAAAACCATTCCTATTGCGATTAAACAGATCTTCTGGCGTATTCTCTTATTCTATATCGTTTGTATTTTTATTATCGGTACATTGATTGCGTATGATGATCCTCGTCTAATGCAAGCTGCTTCAGATGAGAATATTGCATTATCACCTTTTACTTTACTCTATGAACAAGCAGGCTTTGCTTTCGCTGCAAGTGTCATGAATGCAGTCATTCTTACGGCTATCCTTTCTGCCGGAAATTCAGGAATGTACTCTTCCACACGAATGCTGTTTGATATGGCAAAAAATGGAAGTGCACCCAAAGTTTTCTCCAAACTTGATGGTCGCGGTGTACCAATGAATGCACTTTATGCTACGACAGCAATCGCAGCACTATGCTTCTTGACGACATTTATTGGTGAAGAGGAAGTATTTAATTGGCTTCTGAATATGTCTGGTATGTGTGGCTTTATCGTATGGCTCGGTATCGCAATCTCTCATTACCGATTCAGGAAAGGCTATTTGGCTCAAGGATATAAGTTAGAAGATTTAGCATATCGTGCAAAATTTTTCCCTTTTGCACCATGGTTCGCTTTTGTTTTGTGTGCAATCGTGGTGTTAGGTCAAAATTATCAAGCCGTACTTGATGGGGAGTGGATCGCAGTAGTCTCCACATATATTGGGATCTTCTTATTCTTAGCAATATGGCTAATTTATAAGTTCAAGTACAAAACCAAGTTGATTCGATATCAAGATATGGATGTAAAACCAATTCAAGTCGAACAAGATTAATAAAAAACAGCTCAATTTGAGCTGTTTTTTTATTATTAGATTCTGATCTTATTGTATTTTTAAGGTTAAATTCACTCGACGATTCAATGCTCGACCCTCTTCTGTCTTGTTATCAGCGATTGGCTGATTTGGGCCATAACCTTGAGTCGAAATTTGTTTAGGATCAACATTATATTGCATCACCAACTCACTACGGACAGCATTTGCTCGCTCAAGTGATACTTTTTGATTCGCTGCTATAGACCCTCGATTATCTGTATGTCCATCTACTTGAAGTATAAAACTTTTATTCTGCGCCAGAATTTTTGAAGCTGCTGTTAAATAAGGTTCATATCGGGCATCAATTTGACGGGAATTGTGATTAAAATAGAGCGGTAGGCCTTGTTTTAATTCATTTAATATCTTTTGATCCAAGTCTTGTACACTATTAGTTGATTGCATCTTTGTCGTTGTACAAGCTGCCAAAGTTAAAGCAATGCATAAGCCTGATATTAAACTATATTTCATCTTTATTCTCATTGTGTTGTTGATTATATTTTGTGAAATATATCACATTTGTAAAAAAGGGGAAAAAAAAACAGCTCCTAAGAGCTGTTTTTTTAGAATCTAGTAAAGATTATTGAGCTGCTGCTTCAGGTTGAGCAACTACTGTACGGCTACCAGAAATCGTAGCGAATACACGACGGTTCATCGCACGACCTTCTTTAGTTGCGTTGTCAGCAATTGGTTGATCCCAAGCGAAACCTTGAGTCGCTAAACGAGAAGCATCAATGTTGTATTCGCTTACAAGAGCAGATTTCACAGAGTTAGCACGAGCTAAAGATAAACGTTCGTTCAACGCACGTGGACCAGTATTATCAGTGTGACCTTCAATACGAGCAGTTGCATTTGGATATTCGTTTAATTTTTCAGCTACTTTAGCAATTTCAGGCTTGTACTGATCTTTGATGTTAGACTTGTTCGTATCGAAGAATACGCGAAGTTCCATGTTAAGATCTTCAGTCAACTCTTGTGGAGCTGGTTGAACTGGAGCTGGAGCTGGTTGAACTGGAGCAACTTCTACTACTTCAGCAGCAGGCTTTAAGTGACCGCCTAAAACTACGTTAAGACCAGCAAGTGCTGTGTAGTTCCAGAAATCTTCGTCGATGTTATAAGTTGCACGAGCTTCTGTACGAAGAGATAGAGCATCATTTAAGCGCCAGAAAGCACCTACACCCGCATTACCTAAAGTACCTTCGTCGTCTTTAAGACCATTCATGCCTTCATATTCATACTTGTAATGACCAGCACCCAAAAGTACATATGGCTTGATCTTGCTGTCATAGTTTTTTGTAATCAAATCAGAAGTAGCGTAAAAGTTACCATTGATTTGAGTTTGCTTATATTCAGCATTAGTTGTAGGACCGAAATCAATATCACCTTTAACTTGGTTATATTCAGCTTCAAAACCTAACCATGGAGTAAGTTCAATACCAAGTGCAGCACCAACGAACAAATCATCTTGAAGTTCAGGAGCGCCTGTTAAATGATCTTCCCAGCTATTATTGTGCTGAGTGTCTTGGAATGTGTAACCCACTAATAGTGGAGTAACAGTTACACCAGCATTAGCAGCAGCGAATGGAGCAGCAACAAGCATAGCAAGTGCGATACGACTCAATTTCATGGATATCCTCCAGAGATAACAATTGTTTTTCAAGCTCAGCCTAAAATAATTATGGCTTCCTGAGATAGGCTTTTTTATACCCCAGTATTTTTTTTAAGCTACTCATGTTGAATCATACAAACACTTAAAGTGAATTCCAAGTGTTTGATTACTTTAATCAAGTAAATTATTGACAAAATTACTTACAATTTCCGTTGTAATTCGGTAATTTTTTACTCAATTTATCCGCATGAATAACTTATCTTTTCATTTTTGGTATATTAACAGTATTCAAAGGTGATAGTAATCATTTTTTAGCACTTCAGCTTATAATATAACTTCACCAAGATTATCTATAAATTCAAATAATTAACAAATACTAGAAGCTTTAAAATGTATTCCTATTGTAAATCTCTTGCTTTTACCCTTTTAGAACTCATTTTCACGATCGTCATTATTAGTATTCTTGTGATGATAGCACTCCCTCATTATCATGAATTTCGTGAAAATCAAGAAAGGGCGCAAATTCTTAGCACGGTACGGCAAGCCATCAGCCAAGCTAAAGCCAATGCTGTAAGTTACCGAAGCCCTGTGATGATCTGTGCTTCTCAAGATTTAAAATCGTGTAAGAACAGTCAATGGCATAAAGGGTTTATCATCTTTCTAGATCAGAATCACAATCAACAATTCGATCCTCACGAAAAGCTTATTCAAGCAACTTCGACAGATTACCAATATGGTGATTTCAGTTGGAAAGGTGGTGTTACCAGCAAGAATACGATCACCTTCCAACCAGACTCTGGTTTACCACGTGGATCAATGGGACATTTTAAATACTGTGCACATTCAAATAAATCAAATCTAATCGTTAGACTTTCAATGATGGGACAGACTCGTCTTGAAGAAACTAAGACATGTGAATGACAACTTATCAGTCACATTTTACACACTATAGCCAATATTAATTGGCCTGATATTACATATACTCAAGCTGTAAAACAAAGCTAAATAAATTGGAGAGAATAATGACTGATATCGTCATCCTTAATGGTGCACGTACGGCAATGGGCGGCTTTCAGGGAAGTTTATCAAGTGTGACTGCACCAGAACTGGGTGCAGTGACCATTAAAGAGGCTATCTCACGCTCGGGTTTGCAGCCAGCAGACATTGAAGAAGTCATTATGGGTTGCGTTTTGCCTGCAGGTTTAAAACAAGGCCCTGCTCGCCAAGCCATGCGCAAAGCTGGACTACCTGACTCGACAGGTGCAGTGACAATCAATAAATTATGTGGGTCAGGCATGAAAGCTGTGATGCAAGCAGCTGATATGATTAAAGCTGGTTCAGCAAATTTTGTGGTTGCAGGCGGTATGGAGTCTATGACCAACGCTCCTTACGTCTTACCTAAAGCACGTGGTGGTTACCGCATGGGTCACGGTGAAATCAAAGATCATATGTTCTTCGATGGTTTAGAAGATGCTGAAACTGGTCGTTTGATGGGCTCATTTGCTCAAGATATGGCCAACACTAAAGGCTATACCCGTGAGCAAATGGATGACTTTGCAATACGTTCATTAAAGCGTGCTCAAACTGCGATTACTGAAGGCTACTTCAACGATGAAATCGTCCCTGTTACTGTGTCAACTCGTAAAGGAGATGTCGTTGTAGATAAAGATGAGCAACCTTTTAACGCAAACATCGATAAAATACCAACACTTCGCCCAGCTTTTGCTAAAGATGGTACGATCACAGCTGCCAATGCCAGCTCGATCTCTGATGGTGCTTCAGCCTTGGTTATCAGTTCATCTGAACAAGCACATACAAAGGGTTTAAATCCTTTAGCCAAAATTGTGGCATATGCCTCTAATTCACAACATCCCTCTGAGTTTACGATTGCACCAGTCGGTGCAATCCAAAAGGTTCTCGATAAAACAGGTTGGAATGTCGCAGAAGTCGACCTTTGGGAAATCAACGAAGCTTTTGCAATGGTCACAATGTGTCCTATTGATGAGTTCAAACTCGACCCTGAAAAAGTAAATATCAACGGCGGAGCATGTGCTTTAGGACATCCAGTAGGATCTACAGGTTCACGGATTATTTTAACGTTAATCCATGCACTTAAACGCACAGGTGGTCAACGTGGTATTGCTGCGCTTTGTATCGGTGGTGGCGAAGCAACTGCAGTGGCGATTGAGTTAATCTAAAGCGTCTAAAGCCCCTATTTTTCAAAGAGGGGCTTGAGGGAGATTTAAATGATAAATCCTCCCCTAAACCCTTCTTGACTAAAGGAGGGTAAATAAAAAAGCCTCTACTTAGCTAGAGGCTTTTTTATAATCTCAATTCAAAGCATAGCTTTGAATTATTAGACTTAAAGAATTTCTTTACGTAGTTGCTCTGGAGATTTCATTGACAATAAGCCTGGTGCAACGTCAAATGCAGTTTTCGCGCCATATTGACCCATTTGATTCATGCGGTAGCATGCACGTGCATAAGCCACAAGTACACTTGCAGTAAACTCAGGATTGCTATCTAATTTCAACGAAAACTCCATTACTTGAGTCTGCTCTGCACTACTATTACCACTGCGAATGACAAATCCACCGTGGGGCATACGATTATGCTCGTTACGAAGCGTTTCTTCATCAATGAAGTTCACAGTCGTGTTGTACTCTGCAAAATAGTCTGGCATGGTCACAATCGCCTGCTTTACAGCTTCAGCGTCAGCACCATTTTCAAGCACAACATAACATTCACGAGTATGTTTTTCTTTAGTGGTTAATATAGGACGTGAACCACTACGAACTTTATCAATCGCATCTTGTGATGGAATAGTATATTGAACACCTGCTTTAACACCCGCCACACGGCGAATCGCATCTGAGTGACCTTGACTCAAACCCTTACCCCAGAAAGTATAGGTTTCACCATCTGGTAATAATGCCTCACCAAATAAACGATTAATTGAGAACATGCCTGGATCCCATCCAATCGAAATCATTGCCGTTTTTTTGTTAGCAAGTGCAGGCTCATTCACTGCTTCAAAAAACTCAGGAATACGTGCATGCGTATCAAAACTATCTACTGTGTTGAACTTACTTGCCAATTCTGGTGTTTGTTTTGGAAGATCATCTTTAGATCCACCACATAAGATCAACACATCAATTTTGTCTTGAAGGTCATTTAAGTCATCCATATGAAAAACTTTCGTGTCACTAAAGCAAGGAGACACTGATTCAGGTGCACGGCGTGTAAAAATTCCCACAAGCTCTAAATCTGGGTTCTTTTGAATTGACGTTTCAACGCCACGACCGAGGTTGCCATAACCGACAATACCAATACGAATCAAATTTTGCATAACAACTGCTTCACTATTTAAATGATGGCAAGATCACTAGACTGAGTACTAAACATATACCGCAAAACAGTCTGATTGAATGGAGAAAAACCCGCACCAAAAATGATCAAATGAATACTAACATACTACAATAAACTGCACTTTTTTGGAGCAAATTTATCATTTAAATCAGTGTTAATCGATCAATTGAATCATATAAAAAACCGCTGCACTAAAGGCTTTGTCGCTATATATTTCTGAATGAATTAAAAAAATCTGCTCTAAATAGACATATGATTAAACTTTGACCTTCTATGTGTCATTTTGAATAGCGCTTAGGCTGAACTATGAATACCTAAATCTTGTTTCCATTAAATAAAAAAAGCTGAACCTAAGTTCAGCTTTTTTATCACTTAATAAAATTAAGCACCCGTTTGATAATTTGGTTTTGGTACAGCAGTCGACGCTTGATAAGGTTGAGTAAAGTCGTTTAAACCTGCCGCTGCTTCTGCAATGTCTTTACCTTCTTTAATCACGAAAGTATCGAAACCAGCACGCTTCATGTAGTTCAACACGTCTTTGAATACATCACCTGTTGCACGAAGTTCGCCTTGGAAGCCTTGGCGACGTAACAATGCGGCAAATGAATACCCACGACCATCATTAAAACCTGCAAACTCAATAAAAATTGCATCAAGCTGATCAAGTGGGAATTCATTGTTTTCAGGTGAGGCATCTACGGTTAGGTAAAGTGCTTTTTTACCTGAAACATTGGCAAGCTGGTCTAACTGCTCCACCGTTAAAACCACATCACCTTGTGGCAATACGCCATCTTCACCAATCAGTTGATAAGTATTGTCTGCAATCGTGCCATCCTTAGAGAGCACTTGTAGTGCGGTATTAAGCATATGCACGCTCCTTAAATGGTTGAATTCCTACACGACGGTAAGTATCAATGAACTCTTCACCTTCTTGACGTAAATCAAGATAAGTGTTCAAAATTTCTTCCACCACATCTGGTACTTTTTCAGCAGCAAATGATGGTCCTAAGATGTCACCGATTGAGGCATCATGGTCTGCATTACCACCCAATGTAATTTGGTAGAATTCTGCGCCTTTCTTGTCGACACCTAAAATACCAATATTACCCACATGGTGATGACCACAGGCATTCATACAACCTGAGATGTTCAAGTCCAATTTACCTAAGTTGTAAATTGTATCTAGATCATCAAAACGGCGTGAAATCGCTTCAGAAATCGGAATAGATTTCGCATTTGCCAACGAACAGAAATCACCACCTGGACAGCAGATAATGTCAGTTAAGAAACCAATGTGCGCGCGAGCCAAGTTATTCTTTTCAAGAATCGTCCAAAGCTCAAATAAGTCTTTTTGCGGTACATCAACAAGGGCAATATTTTGCTCATGCGTGGTACGCAATTCACCAAAAGTGTACTTATCTGCAAGATCAGCAATCAAGTTCATTTCTTCAGTGGTCACGTCACCCGGTGCAACGCCTGCACGTTTCAATGAAATTGTTACGATGCGGTAACCTTTCACTTTGTGTGCATTGGTATTGATGTTAAACCATTGTTTGAATTTCGGATGTGTAGCAAACAGTTCTGAGAAGTCTTCATCTGCATAATCTTGGTACGCAAATGGTGTAAAGTTCTGGTCCATTTTAGCCAGAGTGTCTGCATCAACTTTTAAAGTTTTAATCGTATGTGCAAATTCAGCTTCAACTTTTTCAGCAAAAACCTCAGGTGTTAAAGCTTTTACCAAGATTTTGATACGAGCTTTATATTTGTTATCACGACGACCGTGTAAGTTATACACACGAAGCACTGCTTCTAAGTAAGCAATAAGGTCTTCACGTGGCAACCACTCTTTGATCACAGCACCAATGATCGGTGTACGACCTAAACCACCGCCAACCATGATTTTATAGCCCATTTCACCCGCCTCATTGCGAACGATATACACTCCGATATCATGAAATGCTGTTGCAGCGCGGTCGATTTCAGCAAGTGCAGAAACTGCGATCTTGAACTTACGTGGCAAGAATGCAAATTCTGGATGGAAAGTTGACCACTGACGAATCAATTCGCATGTCGGTCTTGGATCTTCAATTTCACCAGCAACGACACCTGCATATTGGTCTGTTGTTGTATTACGAATACAGTTACCAGATGTTTGAATCGCATGCATTTGAACTGATGCCAACTCTTGCAACATGTCTGGCACATTTTCTAATGCTGGCCAGTTAAATTGAAAGTTTTGACGAGTAGAAACGTGTGCATAACCACGGTCATACGCTTTAGCGAGTTCAGCAATTTTACGAAGCTGTTTAGAGTTCATCAAACCATAAGGTACAGCGACGCGAAGCATCGGCGCATAACGCTGAACATATAATCCATTTTGTAAACGTAATGGACGATATTCATCTTCAGTAAGCTTTCCAGCTAAATAACGTTCCGTTTGATCACGGAATTGTGCAACACGTTCATTGATCAGTTGCTGATCGAAATCAGTATATAAATACATGGCGTACAGCTAGTAGTTTAATTTTAACGAAGCACAGCATAGCTTTTATTCATCTATCAATAAAATGCGTTTTTTACATATTTAATAGCGGTTTTATTGATATGTAATCACTCAAATCACTGATATATAGACAAACTCTGGATTCTAGCACTTATTCCACATAAAGATTTTATTTGGCTTTTCTTAGCACATAAATTCATATAAATAGTAAATTTGTTCTTTATGAAAAATTATCCGATCGTGATGTATGTATTTTCCCAATACCCTTCTTGAAATTGACCCTCGATCAATTGAATATATCGACCATGAACTTGATCAATGGCAATACAATCATCAACGTCCAAAACCCGATCTGTATGCTGTTTTTGCCAATCTTTTCCAAAGAATGATTTACCACGTTCTTTAGCCGATGCACTATTTAAAGCGGGTACTAATACATAACGATGTAACTCTCCGAACTCATTAACGTGGTACCCACCTAAATTAATCAACCAGAGTTTCATTTCGTTTTCATTAGGAGCTGCATCTGTAAAATGGATTTGGAATTGCTGCTCATTATATTCCACTCCATTTACCTTCGCCCAAGCATCAATATGTAAGCCTTTCTTCTCACCAAACCATGCGGTTTTAAGCTGTGGGTAAGTTTCTTCCAATGTTTCACCTACAGCGAGCACGACATCGTGCACTTCGGTGTTGGCACGCTGATGTCGACCACCGAGCATGACGATAAATAGGCTAGGCATGAGAGGTCCTACTTTTATTGAATTTCTGATAGTTTAAGCTTAAAAGATTCTAAGGCAAAATTATCATTCGCATATTTTGCAGCACCTTCTGCCCCTCCATAAATTAAAGCAGACGTTACATCATAAGCTTCACAATACTTCAAAACTTTCTCTACGAACTTTACAGGCAAGGAAATTTTTAAGAGCATTTTTTCAACTCTTTTCTCAGCTATAAGCTCATCAAGTAATTTAATCTCTTGAAATCTTCTATTTTCTTCATTCCAAGTTAAACTTTGGCTGTTTCCAAGTTTTTGACGAATAAGTGTAAAACATCCATCTTGTGCAGAAATATTTCGATTCAGCCCTTTAGGAACTTCCACCATTTCAAAAATAGGTTCTGCACTACCTTGATTAAGTAAGCTCTTCTTGTCAGGGTTTAAAATCCATAAGGACATCCAGCCAGCGTAATTAAATTTCTCTTTATTTTTCTCACTTATAAAACTATCAAGGACTCCTTTAACCATAAAAAAGCTAGCAACTAACGGACTCTTTGACCAATCTAACAATTCGGTCGGTATTCCGTAATGCTGAGCAAATGCAAGAAACTCATATAAATCGTCAGGTGGAGCGTAGGCGCTATTTAAAAAAATCTTATCAATTAGACTCGAATCAATGTTGCGATTAAGCAATTCTTCTCTCAGGTGTTTTGAATCCGATGGAATTTGAATTCCATTTTGATCACAGCCTTTTATAAATGTCTTTATTCTTAACAATTGTGCATTGTATAAGTTATGAAAAGCGTCAGAATAAATTTCAAAAGTCTGATCATTCCGAAATAAACTAGGTTGTAATAACCAATTATGATCTTGTTGACCACGATATAAAAGGTTAGCTGAGCAACTATCAAGATAATCTTTCAAATTTTCTTTATCTGGCCGAATTAATTCAATAAATTCCTCATAAGACTCGATGAATACTTCAACATAACCCTGCTTTTTTTCTTGTCTCATTTCATTCCCCCATTTTCTTTTTATAAAAATAAAGCCCCTACCAAGGAGCTTTATTTAATGCTGTTTTACATCACATCTCTACCATTTCCACGCCATCAATGCGTGCAACTGTCATTAAGTCTTTATCACCACGACCTGAAACCGTCGCAATAATAATTTGATCTTTAGACATCGTTGGAGCCAACTTAGTCACATATGCCATCGCATGCGAACTTTCAAGTGCAGGAATAATACCTTCAATTTTAGTTAAGTCGCGGAAGCCTTGTAATGCTTCATTGTCATTAATTGGAACATACTCAACACGCTTCATATCTTTTAAGAAGCTATGCTCTGGGCCTACACCAGGATAATCCAAACCTGCTGAAATTGAGTGTGTTTCAATAATCTGACCTTGTGCATCCGACATAAGATAAGTGCGGTTACCATGCAGCACACCAACATGACCAGCATTTAATGGAGCAGAGTGTTTACCAGTTTCAATACCGTAACCAGCAGCTTCGACACCGTACATTTTCACATCTTGATCATTCAGGAATGGATAGAACAAGCCCATCGCATTTGAACCACCGCCGACACAAGCAACCAGTGCATCTGGTAGACGACCTGCTTGCTCTTGAATTTGACGGCGAGCTTCACGACCAATGATCGATTGGAAATCACGTACCAATTGAGGATATGGATGTGGACCTGCAACTGTACCAATCACGTAATAAGTAGAATCGACATTTGTTACCCAATCACGCATGGCTTCGTTCATGGCATCTTTTAATGTTTTAGAACCACTTTCGACAGGAACAACAGTCGCGCCCAATAAACGCATACGATATACATTCATCGCTTGGCGTTTCACATCATCTGCACCCATGTATACAACACATTCAAGCCCTAAACGCGCTGCGATGGTCGCTGTTGCCACACCATGTTGACCTGCACCAGTCTCAGCAATAATACGTTTTTTGCCTGATAACTTTGCCAGCAAAGCCTGACCAATCGTGTTATTTACTTTATGGGAGCCAGTATGGTTCAAGTCTTCTCGTTTTAGATAGATTTGTGCACCACCCAACTCCTTTGACCATCGCTCAGCATAATAAAGCGGACTTGGACGACCTACATAAAAAGCGAGGTCACGGTCGAATTCTGCCAAAAACTGTTCGTCATTTTTCATTCGGAAATACAGTTGCTCTAGATCTTCTAGTGCAGCCATTAGAGTTTCTGACACAAAACGTCCGCCATGGATACCGAAATGCCCTTTTGCATCAGGGTATTGGGTATAGTCAATCACTTGATCTTGTTGATTAACGGTTTGCTGATCCACGATGGACTCCTTGCATAAAGCGTTCTACGAGTTGTTGGTCTTTTATACCTTTTGCGGACTCTACACCGCCGCTCACATCCACAGCATATGCTTGTGTTGTAAGAATTGCTTGCTCGATATTGTCAGGGTTTAGTCCTCCTGCCAAGATCAATGGAATATTTAATTTTGGAAATGTTGTCCAATCAAAGCTGTGGCCTGTTCCGCCCTTTAAATCTGGATGCCATGCATCCAACAACACAGCACTCGCACCAAACTTTTGATATTTATTGATTTCTTCAACGATATCTAGTTCTGGTTTTACTTGAATTGCTTTATACCAGCGGCGACCCACTGCTTGAGCAATTTGTTTGCACTGTTCTGGACTTTCATCGCCATGAAACTGCAAAATATCTAAAGGGACTTTTTTAAGTATGTTTTGGATCTCTTTGGCTGAACTATTAACAAATAATCCAACTGATTGCACATAAGCAGGAATCGCTTGAACCAACAGTGATGCTTGCTCAACATCTACGTGTCTTGGACTTGGTGGAAAAAACACAAATCCTATGGCATCCGCACCAGCTTGCACAACAGCTTGGACATCTTCTAATCGGGTAATTCCGCATATTTTTGCACGAGTTCGCATCTATTCTAGCTCTAATCCACCCTCATCATAGCCGATCTATCATTTTTGGGCGCTTCATTGTAAAGCAATTTTTTCATCTTGCGTAAAGTTCACTCAGAATATTCGGTGTGAAGATTGTTTAAATGAGAAGCGCTCTTTATACTGCGCTCAAATTGCAACAAGTCAAAGCAATCGCTTTAGGGAAGTTGGTGAAAATCCAACACTGCCCCCGCAACGGTAAAAAATGAAAAGCATTTCTCAATAGATTTCTGATTTTTAGAGATCTACACCACTGCATGTCATATGTGGGAAGGTGGAAATGTAAGTAATCCAGTTACTACATTTGAGTCCGGATACCTGCTTGTTGTGTTCTTCCACTCAATCATTCACGGGGAAGTGAATGTATGGAGCACGTTATGTCTATTCAATGTCAACCAACAGCTTTGGTTGGTGCAATCGCTATTGCGATGGGTTTTACTACATCAGTTTTTGCTCAAGAACAAACAACTTCTAATGCAACTTTAGAAACTATTGTAATCACAGCTACTCGCTCAGAAGAAAAGCTTGAAAACGTACCTGCACGTATTTCAATTATCCAGCCACAGATTCTCGAACAGTCACCAATTAAAGCTCTGCCAGACCTACTTAAAACAGATCCTAGCATTAACGTGGTTCAATCTGGCGGTTACGGTCAACAAACTTCAATTTTTTTACGAGGCACGAATTCAAATCAAACTCTAGTGCTACGTGACGGCGTCCGCTTAAATACAGCGACAACTGGTGCTGCCTCGATTCCATTTTTAGACACCACCGATCTTAAACAAATTGAAGTTCTAAAAGGTCCAGCATCTGTACTTTATGGAACTGATGCAATTGGAGGGGTGGTTCAATTTGTCACGCGCACACCAGAAAAAACTACAGCTTTTATTACAGGTGAAATTGGTGAAAATAACACCTATAAATCGATTGTTGGCGCAGATTTAGCTGAAAATGGCATCTATGCACAAGTTCGAGGTCAAATATTAGAAACTGACGGTACGCCAGTATTTAATATGAATGATAAACGTAACTATAGCTTTGATCAAAAAGGTTATAGTGCCAAGTTTGGTATAGATCAAAAACGTTATGCTGCATCTTTAGATTTCAGTCAGAACTCAGGAAATGGGGAATACAACAACTGGGGTACATTCTCAAGTCAAGATTTTGAAAATGAAATCATAAATGCAAAGGGACGCATTAACCCAACTGATCAGCTTGAAGTTCATGCACGTTTATCCCAATTTAAAGATGATTTGGAGCAAGTAACTTCTAATAGTTTTGTACACAGTACGACTCAAGAGGCTGAGCTTTATAGCAAATGGAATTTTGTACCAGCCCAAAATATTCTAGTTGGTGTGACCCAACGTAATACTGAAGCTAAAACCGATGCATTAAACGAAGATATTAATTCAACAGGTTACTATATTCAGCATCAATATCAAGCCGATGGCTTGAGTACGCAAGCTGGCATCCGCTTAGAAGACAATGAAAAGTTTGGTTCACACACAGTCATGCAGGGTGCACTCAGATACCAATTGCTTCCTACAACAAGTATTTACACCAATATTGGCACTGCATTTAAAGCACCTACATTAAATGATCTATATGCCTATGGTGGTAATGAACAACTTAAGCCAGAAGAAAGCATTTCTTATGAAATTGGTATTGATCAAAAACTCCCACTTAATATTTCATTGGGTGCTTCTGCTTTCTATACCAAAGTTGATAATCTAATTAATTCAATCTGCGTCAGTACTTGTGATGGCGATTGGGTGAATACGTTCCCAACTTACCAAAACCAAAACGTTGATAAAGCACAAATGACAGGCGGTGAATTGACAGCACAGTGGACAAATGATCAGTACTTTATCAATGCAGGCTATACATATATCAAAACTGAAGATACTGAAAAAAATACTGAGTTATTACGTCGTCCTCGTCAATCAGTTACTGTTTCAGCAGGTTTACAAAATGCAAATTATGGTTTAAGTGCTTCGCTCGTTGCCAAATCAAAAGCAAAGGATTTTAGCCAAGATATTCCAGGATATGCTCGAGTAGACTTAAATGCATTCTGGAACCTTAACCCGCATGTAAAACTGTTTACCAATATTGAAAACGTTGGTGATGTGAACTATAAAACTGTTCACAGTGCTGGTGAGCAATATTATGTCAATGGTGGACGTTTAGCTTCTGCTGGTGTGACATTCAGATACTAAGCATTCTTTGACTCATAAATACTTTTGAGAATCATGTCATGCCTATGGCATGATTCTTTTCATATCTAGCACTTAAAAAAATTTAAAGGAAACCTCATGGGTCACCGTTTAAGTAAAATTTATACCCGCACGGGAGATACGGGCACTACCGGACTAGGCGATGGTTCACGTGTACCTAAAGATGATTTACGTATCGATGCGTTAGGTGATGTCGATGAACTCAATGCGACCATTGGTGTATTACGTTCGTACATTGCTTTAAGTAGCATTGAAGACAAAGCTCAATGGGATAAATCACTCAGTCTGATTCAACATTGGTTATTTGATTTAGGCGGCGAAGTCTGCATTCCTGGATTTAACTTGGTTCAACCAGTATGTATTGAATTTTTAGAAAATGATATTGATCGTATGAACGAAGCATTACCCATGCTAAAAGACTTTATTTTGCCAGCTGGTACATTAGTCTGCAGTTTTGCTCATCAAGCACGTGCTGTCTGCCGTAGAGCTGAACGTAGCGTGATGTCTGTTCATCAACGTGATCAAAATATCCAAGCCACATCATTACAACTTTTGAACCGCTTATCTGATTGGTTATTCGTCGCATCTCGTACCTTACAACGTGCTGAAGGTGGCTCAGAAGTGCTTTGGCAAAAGAATATCAATGAGACAATTGAGCCCTGACCTTAAAAGTGTAAAAAAGGTCTGCATGTTGATTGCCCCATCCACTTAAAATGCTTTTTTAATCAAAATTTTGATTAAAAATCGTCATATTTCATTCATGATTTAGCACTAAAATCACCCTGAAATTTCAGGGTGTTTTATGAAAATAATTGGTCATCGTGGTGCGCGTGGGGAAGCACCTGAAAACACCCTCGGTGGATTTCAATATATTCAAGATATTGGTATCCGCGCTGTAGAATTTGACGTTCGTCAACTCAAAGATAATGCGCTGATCGTGATGCATGATGATGACTTTATTCGTACTACAGGCCAAGCTAAACATTTATACGAATGTGATGAGCAAGATTTAGCGCAGTATAATCATGCCGTAACGTGGTCTGAATGGAATAAAGTCGAAGCTACGCCTCTACTCGATCAAACCCTCAAAATTATTCATAATTTTAATCATATTGAAGTTGAGGTCAAAGCTGTTGAATCGATGAAGGCCGCAGAAAAGATTGTCGAAGCCTTAGATCAACAATTAATAGGCTTTGAAGATTCCGCCATTATCACCAGTTTCGATCCTAAAATTCATCAAGCCCTTCAACAGCAAAAATCAAGGTTTAAGCGTGGATTACTGGTTGAAACCGATATAAAGCATGCAGCCATTGATCAAGCTTTGAAATTTGAATGTTGTCAAATTGGTTGGATGAACGAACTTGCTACAAATGAGATCATTGCCTCCACACTTTCCGCAAATTTAAATATTAGTATTTGGACAGTCAATCATATAGATCGTGCTAAACAGCTTAAGGATTTAGGAGTTCAAGGCTTAATTACTGATTATCCCAAGTTAATGATGTCTCACCTATAATATTTTCAAATTCAAAAACTTATTTGATTATTTTTTCTAATTTATTTTTAGAAATTCGTCCAAAGTCGAATTTATACAATGATGTATTCTGTTACGGTTTAAACAATACAACTGTACAATAATGCTAGTGAACACATGTTCGCCCATGTTAGTATTAACGAGTCTAACCTCACAAATTTGTGAGTGGATTTAGTTTTAACCTATTAAAGGTTCTAGGAGTGCTGTTGGAGATGAATGCTCCCCTACCCAAAGCCCCAATCAACTGGATTGCAGTATTTGCATTGGTGTTTTTACCTATTGTCGCCGTTATTGCGATTCCACTTTATGCTTATCATCATGATTTCTCGCTTGCTGCGTGGATCAGTATGTTTGCGCTGTTGGGTCTGAGCAGTCTTGGCATTACCGCAGGTTATCACCGCTTATGGGCACATCGTGCTTATGAAGCGACTGTACCACTCAAAATCATTTTAATGATTATGGGAACCTTTGCTGTACAAAACAGCATTTTGTATTGGGCCTCAGGTCACCGTACCCATCATCGTCATGTTGATGATGTAGAAAAAGATCCCTACTCAATTAACAATGGCTTCTGGTACGCGCACATCGGTTGGATGCTACGCAACTATCCAGCAGCTGAAGCAAATTACAAAAACGCCCCTGATTTATTGGCTGACAAAATTGTCATGTTCCAAGATAAATATTACATCCCTCTCGTGATTGTCGTTCATGCCGCTATTCTTCTTCCTATTGGATGGGCAGTTGGTGATGTCTGGGGAGTATTATTGTTGGGTGGTTTAATGCGCTTAATTTTAAGCCATCATGTGACTTTCTTTATCAACTCGCTATGCCATATGTGGGGCAAACGTCCGTACACAGATGAAAATACTGCACGTGACAACTTTGTTCTTGCTATTGCGACTTGGGGTGAGGGTTATCATAACTACCATCATATCTTCCAATACGACTATCGCAATGGCGTAAAATGGTGGCAGTATGACCCAACTAAATGGTTGATCTGGACGTGTTCAAAACTAGGGCTCGCAAAAAACTTACGACGTATTCCAAGTTTTAATATTAAAAAAGCTGAGCTTGCAATGAAGTTTAAATATGCCCAACAAGATCTCGCTGTTTACGGCCATAACGTGAATGATGATATCGTGACAGTTAAAACAAAAATTGCTCAAGAATATGAAGCATTTACGCAAACTTTAAATGATTGGGCGAAGCTTAAAGAGCAAGAAATTAATGCCAAAAAAGCAGCTGTTGCTGAAAAAATCCACCTAATGGATAGTAAACTGAAAGTTGAATTCCAATTGGTTGAACAACGTTTATCTCATCATAGAGAGACATTGAACTTATTGGTTCGTAATTTAAAGAAATCACCAGTATCTGAATAACTCATTCAAGAGACTCTTCAGTTACTCCAAAGCTCCGTTGATCGGGGCTTTTTTTATTTTTTCGATACCATTTCCAATGTAGCAGTCACAGTTTTATGTATCGAATTTTGCTATAGTCAAAGTTGTTCATCACATTTTGAAAAATTATATGCAGTTCAATTCTCGCTATAACACACTACCTGCTCGACTGTATCATCATCAACAACCTCTTCCGCTAAAAGGGGCTAAACCTGGTCATTTTAATGAAGCACTTGCAGATGAGTTACTGTGGACTCAAGAAGATAAGATGAACTGGGTAGAAATCTGTAGCGGGCAAAAAACTTTTGCTGAGTTTGAACCTTTGGCGATGGTATACGCGGGTCACCAATTTGGACAATGGGCTGGACAGCTTGGTGACGGTCGCGGTTTACTCATTGCTCAAATCCTGGATCAAAATAACAACACGGTCGATTTACATCTTAAAGGTGCTGGCTCTACCCCCTATTCTCGGAGAGGCGATGGTCGTGCAGTGTTACGTTCCGTTATTCGTGAATATTTGGCTGGACACGCCCTCAATGCCCTAGGTGTTCAATCCAGTAATGCGATTGGTTTTGTATCATCAGATCAAGGTGTACAACGAGAAAAACTTGAACGTGGCGCGATGATGTTGCGTACGTGTGATACACATATTCGCTTAGGTCACTTTGAGTGGATTAATCAATTTCAGCCAGATCTACTGCAAGAATTTACACAAAAGTGCATTGAATGGCACTACCCTGAATGTTTGGAGACAGAACAACCTGTTCTTTCTTTTGCAACTCAAGTCATTCAACGTACTGCGATCATGATCGCCAAGTGGCAACTGATTGGTTTTGCGCACGGGGTCATGAATACTGACAACCTGAATATTACCGGCTCAACTTTAGATTTCGGACCTTATGGTTTTATGGAGCGTTTCCGTCCTAATTGGATCAACAATCATTCTGATTACCAAGGACGCTATACGTATCAGAACCAGCCGAGTATCGGGCACTGGAATTTATGGACTTGGTTAAATAGCCTCATTCTTCTCTGTCCAGAAAATTATGATCGAGAGCAATGGAAACAAGACTTGTCTTCCTGTTTAGAACACTATGAACCAACGTTCCTGGAGCACTATAAACTTGGTTTAAGTCAAAAAATGGGATTACCAAGTTTTCATAAAGATAGCTTTGATTGTGCAATGGCTTTCCTACATATTTTACAAACAGAGCAACTTGATTACACCCAAAGTTTTATTCGTTTACAGAATAAAGCGTATGAACAAATCAAAGATGATTGCCTTGATCGTATCGCATTTGAGCGGTTTCTTCACCAATATCTCTCAATACGAGAAAATCAAGACACTGACGATCTCGATCAAGCGATGTTAACAGCCAATCCACACTACGTTCTACGAAACCATATGGCACAGAAAGCAATTGAACTTGCTGAACGTGATGATTTCTCTGAAGTTGATCGCTTGTTCAAACTTCTTCAAACACCATACACCAAACAAGAACGTCTTGAACAACCAGAAGACTTAGGCCCTTTAGCTAGTGATGTCCCTGAAATTCAAGTCAGTTGTTCATCATAAGTTATTCACAAACCTCTCTCATTCTGTGGATAATTTAATCATTATCCACAATACCCATTCGTTTTTAATATGCATTTACATCAATTGGCAGCATCACAAGCTTTAAAACTTCCTGAAGTCACTGTCAGTCAACCGTTTGGTGAGGGATGTGATGTTTATAAAATTATGGATAAAGTCTTTTTGCTCGCATTTCACTTACAAGGCAAAGCTGCGATTAATGTAAAAGTCGAACCAGATCATGGACATATGTTAAAAGATATTTATCCTTATATTCGATCTGGATGGCACATGAATAAACGACACTGGGTTTCAATCTATGATGAATCTGAATTGGATGAAGAGCTTATCGAAGATTTGATCTCCAATTCCTATAATCTTGTGGTATCGAAGCTTAAAAAAGCCGAACAAAAGCATATCGCTTTACTCAGAGTCATTTAAATAAAGTTAAAAATTGCTTTTCTATAACAATAATTACGCTAAATTAATAAATAGTAGTAATACGAAAAACTTATTCTATATTTGGGTTATATCATTACAACTCTATGAGTACGATATTCATTATGGATATAGAACAACTTTTTGGATTATCAACTCAGATGATCTTAGAGCTAAAACAATAAATTATTAATAGTGACATTATCGATTGTGGGCCGCGTTTGGACTTAGTTAAACAATGTATTTACATCTCATTTGAGCATGGGCTTGGAGTAAGTGGTTTATTATCTTCAAATCTACCAACACAAGCTATGATTTTACTTAGATCACAATTTGAAGCTGTAGTCAGAGCATATTGGTTATTATTTCTTGCAAGTAATCATCAAATATCAAAATTGCAATTTAGTTACACATTTGAAGAGCAATTTGAATCCGACACATGTCCAATGATTTCTGAAATGCTTGATAAGCTTGGTGCTGCAAACTTACCTGCTCAGCCAATAATTTTGGTGGCTATTCACCCTTTGTGATTTCAAAAAATATCATTTGAAGCAACTTAACTCCATAGTACATACTGTAAAACAGTCATTTACTAGAGATGTTATGGGATATGAAGATGAGATGCTGATCACCTTGATGCGCCAATCAAATAACTTAATAACCGTAGCTGCACAGATAATGTTAAAACACACAGTTCCTGATAAACAAAAATATATTAGTGTTTTGATCGAAAAATATAGATATTGCTTTTATATGGTTGATGATGTTGATCCTATAGTAAAAGCTAGAGTCGAAGCTTACTTTAAATAAAAATACGATAGCCACCTCTAATAAGCTCATATCCTAACAAAGTTACATGAAAGTTGCATATGAAATGGCCAATTGTAGAGACCCTAACCAAAACCAACGCACCAAAAAAAAGCGAACTTCTAGATTCGCTTTTTTTATCACAAAGAATCAATCTTCAGGATATTCGAAACGATATCCCACCCCATAAACAGCTTGAACCCATTCATGGCGATTACCTGTTTCCGCGGCATCCGAGATTTTACGGCGCAAGTTTTTGATATGGCTATCAATCACACGATCTGCCACTTCAAAACTGTCTGGGTTGATATGATCCAATAATTGCGCACGAGAGTACACCTGACCTACGTGTTCTAAAAATAATTCAAGAAGTCGAAATTCTGTAGGTGTCAAATTTAAAGATTTGTTTTGATACCAAATTCGTTGTTGACCTTTGTCCATACGGAATAAATTATTTTCTTCAGGTTCTGCTTTACGATCTAAACGTCGCAACACTGCTTGAACACGAGCAACTAACTCTTTAGGGCTAAATGGTTTACAAACATAATCATCCGCCCCCATATTCAAACCAAGTACACGATCAATCTCTTCCGTTCGTGCTGTCACCATGATAATAGGCAAATCAGACTGCTCACGGACTTTACGGGTGATCGTGAGACCATCCATACGAGGTACCATCAAATCTAAAACCATTAGACTTGGTTTACGTTGTAAAAAGCTATCATAAGCCTCTTGACCATCGTGAAACATACTGACTTCAAAGCCAGCTGCTTCAAGATAATCTCGCACCAATTGAGCAAGTTCTACTTCATCTTCAACCAGCATCACATGTTTCATATGTCACCCTTCTTCAATTTAAAACGATTTCTTTGGAAATGTAAGGATGCAGCGCAATCCACCCAATGGTGAGTGGTCAAACTTCAAGGAGCCCTTCATGCCTTGTGCAATTTTGCACGATAATGCTAGACCTAATCCAGTTCCGCCAGTACTACGTGTTCTAGAATCATCCGCTCGATAGAAACGCTCACCTAAATGAGCCAATTGCTCATCAGTAAGACCTAATGGGCTATCGTCAACAATCACCGACCAAGTCTTATCGTTTTCGATCGTATGCACATGAATTCTTCCACCGGCTTCCGTATAGCGAATAGTATTACCGAGTAAGTTGACCATAATTTGTTTAAAACGATCTACATCTAATTGTAATTTCGTTCCATGCCCCTCTGCGCTAATCGTGAGATCGGCTTGTTCAAATTTAGGTTTGAAATTTTCAATCTCATTTAACACGACACTCCAAGGGTCAATTTCATTGAAATCAAAATTGAGTTGTTGTGCTTCAGCTTGTGCTAACGCAGCCAAATCTTGTGTTAATTTTTTCAGACTCGAAACTTGTGCCAACATTGAAGCAAAATGTTCAGGCGTTGGTTTACGTATTCCATCTTGCATTGCTTCAATTTGTGCTTGCAAAACAGCCAGCGGCGTTTTTAACTCATGCGAAGTGTCTGCAACCCACTGCTTTCTAGAGTTTTCATGCTGATCTAGAATCACAGCTAACTGATTAATTTCAGTCGAAAGATCGCCAAGCTCATCGTTACGATTTACTTTCACCTGATGCTGAAAATTCCCTTTGGTTAATTCTCGTGTTGCATTTAATAAGCGTTGAATTGGCTTTCTAAAATAAGTTGCTAATAATAAGGCAGCAACCAAACTCGAAATAAATGTCAGAATATATATTAAAAATAAATAACGCTTTTGATTGCTAAAGAAATTAATACTTAAAGCATCATCTTGATCTAAAACAGGTCTTAGCCCGAGATACCCCACAATATTTCCATCAACTGTGATCGGTCGATACGACACCATATTCTCTGATGGTTCACCCAAGATAAACTGTTGTTTTGCATCATATAAGGAAAGTCTAGAACTTAAACCCAAGTGATCAGACATAGATATAAATAGTTTCTTGCCCTGCTGGTATTCAGAAGTTCTCAAACTAGAAAGCTTATTTTCATGTGATTTATCAGAACTGTTCGTGGTTCTTGTCTGATTCTGATTTGAACTTAATGGGAAACGCAATCCTTCAAATGGCTGAAATGCAGAAGGTAAATTTTCTTCTAAGACTTTCAGCTCTTCTGGACTAATAGTTTGCGTTCTTTGTGACTCAATTTCGCTAATTAATGTATGCTCTTTGAAATAACGCTGTTGCAATGCAATATCATATTGGCGACGTAACCACCAACGTGATAGTCGATCATAATCATCGGGTGCAGCTTCACCTTCAATTTGTAAAATCTGAGCTTGAACGGCATTGCCCCAATCTTGATAAACAGAGAATACGCCCGCTAAATTATCGATCAGATGATCAAGCTTTTGCATTTCTACATCAGCTACATATTTGGTGAAGTTTTTTTGCATCGTCCAATGCAGCACACTTAAGCTAACCGTCGTAATGAGCAATGTCGTTAACAGTACTGTAAAAAATAAGCGTAGTGCGATTGGTACGCGACGTATATTCAAATTGAACTCACATTATTTCTTCGTTTTTCAGTATTGTATCTAACACTGATTCAAAAAACTCTCCATTGTTTCTTCATCTTTATTATTTAATCTTTACCTATACCGAATCCAAACAACTTTGGGGATAAACATAATGAAAGCGATGAACAAAATTGTATTGGTGACCACTGGTTTAATCAGTATGGGCGCACTTACTGCATGTCAAACAACAACTCAAGCACCTCAAGAAGTTAAAAAGGGTCACTATGATAAAAAACATCATCATAAAGAACGTTTAACACCTGAACAACGCGAGCAATTCAAACAAGCGCGTGCTGACCGTAAAGCGATGATGCAGCAAATTCGTCAAGCATGCGACGGCAAAGTTGTAGGTCAAACTGTTCAAATCAAAACTGATAAACAAAATATTGATGGTACTTGTCATATCCGTTTCATAGCGGATCGTGCTGATATGAAAAAAATGCATGAGCAAGCACGTGCCCAATTTAAAGCTGAAAAGCCAACTTCGGCCCAAGCTAACCGTTCACAAAAAGGTGAACCGCTCACAGATGCCAAACGTGCTGAGCTTGTTCAAAAATTTGATCAACGTTTGATGCAACAGCAAGTTAGTCAAAATGCAAAACTTCAAGCATGCAATGGACAAACTGACGGTAAAAAAGTTCAAATCAAAGTGGGTGAACAGACTATCAACGGTGTATGTAAAGTTTATTTCAAACCAAATCAACCACTCGTTAAACCAGACTTAAAAAAATCCGCATAATTCAATTCAACTCACTACTAAGTGATTGAATATTAAAAAGGCGCATGTTGCGCCTTTTTTTATGTCATAACTTATTACGTTTTTGACTATTCTGTTCACATATAATTCACGAAAAAACTTTATACTCTAAACACTTAGCCAAAATTAATATTTTTTCTTTGACTTTACAGTCACACAGAATATGGCTATAAAACTTGTACCAAGCAATAACTTATTGCACGATGTAATAGAACAAAATAGGTGTCGTAGATGACACGACATTTTTTATTAGGATTATAAATCTGGTTTAACCAGTATTGAGGAACCCGATATGCCACAATACAAAGCGCCCTTACGTGATATGCAATTCGTTTTGCATGAATTATTAAATGCTGAAGAACACTTTTCAAAACTCCCTGCATTCCAAGAAAACGTAAGCCGTGAGTTGGTTGATCAATATTTAGAAGCTGCTGCAGATTTCTGTGAAAACGAATTATCTCCACTCAACCAAGTAGGTGACCGCGAAGGTTGTACTTGGAATGATGGTGTAGTTACTACTCCAACAGGCTTCAAAGAAGCATATAAAAAATATGTAGAATTAGGATTCCCATCTTTAGCTGCTGAAGAACAATATGGTGGTCAAGGTTTACCAAACTCTTTAGGCATTATCATTTCTGAAATGATCGGCTCTTCGAACTGGGCATGGGGTATGTACCCAGGTCTATCTCATGGTGCAGTTCGTACAATTGAGCACCATGGTACGGAAGAGCAAAAAAATACTTACTTACCAAAACTGATTTCAGGTGAGTGGACAGGTACCATGTGTTTAACAGAATCTCATGCGGGTTCTGACCTTGGTATTATCCGCACAAAAGCTGAACCTAATGCAGATGGTAGCTTTGCGATTTCAGGTGAGAAAATCTTTATTTCCGCTGGTGAGCATGACATGGCGGACAACATTGTTCACATCGTTCTTGCGCGTTTACCAGGTGCTCCTAAGGGAACAAAAGGGATCTCATTATTCATCGTACCTAAGTTTAACTTAACTGCTGATGGTGAAGTTGGCGAGCGCAACGCTGTTCGTTGTGGTTCGATTGAACATAAAATGGGTATCCATGGTAACGCAACATGTGTGATCAATTTTGATCGTGCAACAGGTTACTTGATTGGCCCTGAAAACCGCGGTCTGAATGCAATGTTCACCTTCATGAACACTGCACGTATTGGTACAGCTGTACAAGGTTTGTCTGCTGCTGAATCATCTTTCCAAGGTGCTTTGGCATATGCGAAAGATCGTTTAGCAATGCGTTCACTTTCTGGTCCTAAAGCACCTGAAAAAGAAGCAGATCCAATTATTGTGCATCCAGCAGTTCGCAACTTAATCTTAACGCAAAAAGCATTTGCTGAAGGTGGTCGAGCTCTAGTGTACTACCTTGCTCACTATGCTGATATCGTTGAGAAAGGCGCGACTGAAGAAGAACGTAAATTTGCAGATAATATTCTGTCATTATTAACGCCAATTGCTAAAGCATTCTTAACTGAAGTTGGTTATGAAGCTGCAAACAAAGGCGTACAAGTATTTGGTGGTCACGGCTTCATTTCAGAGCATGGTATGGAGCAAATTGTTCGTGATACACGTATTGCTTGCTTATATGAAGGTACCACTGAAATTCAGGCACTTGATTTGTTAGGTCGTAAAGTACTGCAAACTCAAGGTGCGATGTTGAAAGATTTCACCAAAATCATTCACAAATTCGCTGAAGCAAACAAAGATAATGCAGACTTGAAAGAGTTTGTTGAACCTTTGGCTGCACTCAACAAAGAATGGGGCGATTTAACCATGCAGATCGGTATGCGCGCGATGCAAAACCCTGATGAAGTCGGTGCTGCTGCAGTAGATTACCTATACTTCTCTGGTTATGTAACGCTAGCATTCTTATGGGCTCGCATGGCTCAAGTTGCTCAACAACAACTTGCAGCAGGTTCAACTGAAGTTGACTTCTACAATGCGAAAATCACAACAGCTCGCTTCTACTTCAAGAAGATCCTTCCACGCGTTCGCTCACATGTTGACGTAATTGCAGGTGGATTAGAACCATTAATGACTTTGGATGCTGAACATTTTGCATTCTAATGATCCATATTAAATATGTGTAAAAGAAAAAGGACAGTCATAGATTTGGCCGTCCTTTTTCTTTATAAATAAATTCGAGATATTAACCTTTAGTCGTCTAACAAGTCCTAATATGCTTCGATAGACTGCTAAGAACTAAAGATATTTAAACAAAAAAAAGGTGAACGAAAATGCCAATCTATAATGCGCCTCTTACAGATATGAAGTTCATTTTGAATGATGTATTTCAAGCTGAACAATTTTGGCAATCAAATGAGAATTTAGCTCATATTGATGCTGCGACAGCTGAAGCTATTTTAGAAGAGATGGCTAAATTCGCTCAAAACGTAACCCTTCCCCTAAATCGCACAGGTGATGAAGAAGGCGCAACTTATAATAATGGATCTGTTACCACACCAGCGGGCTTTAAAGAAGCGTTCCAACAATATGCAGAAGGTGGTTGGATTGGCTTAGGTGCTGACGAAGAATGGGGCGGTCAAGGCATGCCAAAAATGCTGACTGTGCTTGCAGATGAAATGCTTTTTGCAACCAACCCATCATTTATGCTTTACCCACTTCTTTCTGTGGGTGCGGGTATGGCATTAAATAGCTATGCTTCTCAAGAACAAAAAGAAACCTATCTTCCTAAAATCTATTCAGGTGAATGGTCAGGTACGATGTGTCTCACAGAGCCTCACGCAGGTACTGATTTAGGCATTATTAAAACTAAAGCTGAACGTAATGAAGATGGTACTTACAACATCACAGGTACTAAAATTTTTATTACCGGTGGTGACCATGATTTAGCTGAAAATATTATTCACCTTGTATTAGCAAAAACGCCTGATGCTCCTGCTGGTTCACGCGGTATTTCTCTGTTCATTGTACCTAAATTCTTAGTGAATGAAGATGGTACCTTGGGTGATCGTAACCCTGTAGGCCCTGGTTCTATTGAACACAAAATGGGGATCAAAGCCTCTGCAACATGTGTGATGAACTTTGACGGTGCAAAAGGCTATTTAGTCGGTAAAGAAAACGAAGGTCTTGCTGCAATGTTCGTGATGATGAACTATGAACGTTTGTCCATGGGTATCCAAGGTTTAGGCGCTTCAGAATTTGCTTATCAAAATGCTGCTCAATACGCCACTGATCGCTTACAAGGTCGTAGTGCAACAGGTGTGAAATCTCCGAATAAACCTGCTGATAGTATTCTTGTACACGGTGATGTACGTCGTATGCTCTTAAATGCTCGTGCGAACAATGAAGCATCACGTGCATTTGCAGTATATGTAGGTCAACAACTGGATATTACAAAGTTCTCGACGGATCCAGAAGCAGTTGCAAAAGCAAATAATCGTGTTGCTTTGCTCACACCAATCGCAAAAGCATATTTAACAGACACTGCTTTCAATGCGACACTAGATGCCCAAATGGTCTTTGGTGGTCACGGCTATATTCGTGAATGGGGTATGGAACAATGTATCCGTGATCTTCGTATCTCACAAATTTATGAAGGAACGAACGGCGTTCAATCACAAGATTTAATTGGTCGTAAAACGATTAAATGTAATGGACAATTCATCGCAGAATATATCGAAGAAATTCGTGACTTTGCAAATGCATTAGATGCGGACTTAAATTACATCAAAGATGCCACTCTTGATGCTGCAACTGAACTTGAATCGATTACTCAAGTTGTTCTTGAACGTGCTGCGGAAAATCCTGATTATGCGAATGCTGCTGCGGTGGATTATTTACATGCGGTAGGCTTACTCAGCTTTACCTATATGTTTGCTAAAATTGCTAAAGCTGCGAGTGAAAAATCAGGTGAGTTCTATGAGAACAAATTATCTTTGGTGAACTACTACATCCAACGCGTTTTACCTGAATTAAATACACGTTTAGCTCGCATCAAAGCTAGCTCTGAAATCGTGATGGGATTTAGCGAAGATTACTTCACAAATCAATCATAAGTTTTATCTTAAAAAAGCCTGATTCTTCAGGCTTTTTTTTATCTGAAATTTGCTTATTTTCAAAGCAACTCATAATAGTCTTCCCTGCTTAGGCATAAGATGAGCATGAATTTTGCATCACTCCAATGAAACCATCAGGTTTTTTCAAAGGAGGAGATGTCATGAGTAAAAAAGATATTAGCGTAGAAAAAATCGAATCCTTATTAGATCGTTTTGGAAATCTAGCAGTTGAGAGCTTCCACTATATTGCGCTCTTTATTATTGGCTGCATGGTAATTTGGTCTGCAGGACATACCGTGATTGATATTCTTACGGTAAAACAATATGCAACGATTGATGACATTCTGTTGTTATTTATCTATTTAGAGCTAGGTGCGATGGTAGGTATTTATTTTAAGACCAATCATATGCCCGTCAGATTTCTGATCTATATCGCCATCACTGCCCTGACACGTCTGTTAATTTCAGATATTCAACATGACCATAAAGCTGATATTGATTTAGTCATTATTACAGGATCAATTTTAATCCTAGCATTCGCTATATTGGTCGTGCGTTTTGCTTCTTGGAATTTTCCATCAGTGATCCGAGATAAACACCAAGATAAACCTTTACCACTTGGAAAAACACCACGCCCTGAAGATGATGAGTTGGCTTAGATAAAGATGGCTTAGACAAATTGGATTAAGCATCTAACGATCATTTGGCATCTGGATATATCGACCATTTTGGTATATCCAATGCATTCCAACTTGTGGTGCAGGAAGACCATAACGACGCCAATCTGAAATCAGCATATACTGACTCATTTCAATAGTACCACCCTGCCCATTTACGAAACTTGACTGCTTGCTAGAATATGTCGTCGTGGTCGGTAAAGACTGTTGATAGATCACTGTAATCCCATTCTGCTGCGGATACGCTGGATAAGGAGGATATCGTCGCTGTAATTGAGGTCTATTCTGAGCAAAACGTGGTTGTTGCAATGGGACTGGCTTACTTAGACGATCTGCATTACCAGTATATATTGGAGTCTGTGTTGGTTTTACAGGTCGAACCTTAGAACCTTGGTAATTAGCCCAACTATCTGCAAAAGTATGACTCGTTATTAAAAGAATCACTGAACCCAATAGAGTCTTAACCAATAATGTATTGTTCATCTCTATTACCTCATTCCAAATGTAAGATTACTTTTGTTTTCAACACTCATTCTAAAGCTTAAATATAGATCAATCATGTAGAAATCTTGAACATTATTTAAAATTTTAAATTTAATACTTTAGACCTTTTATTTATCTGCATGAGTCTGTTTGTAAATCTGCTAGACTAACCATTTTTAACTTTGCGAGATTATCCATCGTGCCTGAAATGAGTTTTGATCGCCTGCACCAATTTTTTTGTAAAGTTCCGAGTGTCCAAGAAAACTATATCGATTCTTATGGCACTGATGGTGAACATGCATGGTGGTTTAAATTTCAAATCAATATCGACCATGCCTTAGCTTGGCAAACGGTTCAAGAACTTGGTCATGTATTGAATTACATTTCTAAAAATGAACGCCTACCCACTCAGTTTTTACCAGTGTCTCCTCCACCCTATATGAATGGTGAGGCGAAACAATTCTTATCTTGGGTGATTCAGTGTAATCATCCTGATTTTACGCCAGATGTGGTTTGTGATTGGTTAGAAGCACGTTTACCTCAACCTGTTGAGGATGAGTCTAAGTGGAAAATTAAAACCGACATTAAAGAGCTCGATCAGATTGATGATAAGGAACTCGATAAATTAGTTCCACCGAATCCATAAATGAAAAAATCCCTCTTTAGAGGGATTTTTTTTAGAAGGTTGAGAGACCACTCCATTCCATGAATAGATAAATGGCATATTTCATTTTTGAATCTTCTGCGTATTCTGAGTAATCAACACTCATTTGCTTACCCTCTAAATTCATCCAAGCAGTATCAAAATACTGTACTGCATCTTTAAAAACTTGCTGATTTGAAGAGCCAATAACACGTAAATCAGTTTCTAAATTATAATTTTTCAAATTACGAGCAGTAAAATTAGCCGACCCCAAAATCAGTTCAACCTGATCTGAACTACGCTTAATAATCATTTTTGAATGGCACTGCTCACCTTGTGTATTACACCAGCGTACGTCTATTCCAGCTTTATAGAGCTCTGTCGCGACAGGACGATTTGGAATACCATTTTTAGTACGTCCAAATGCATTTTTGTTCGGGTCTAGTAAAACACGAATTTCAACACCGCGTTGATGAGCTTCAATTAAGGCTTCAATAATTTTTCGCTCTGATAAATAGAACATTGCCAAATCTATTTTTGCATCAGCACCTTGAGCAGATTCAATCAGTTTCAGCAGTTCATCATATATTGCCTTTTCTGTCAGTACTTGCACTTTCGGCAACAGTTTATCTTCTGGTACATCTCCCACAATAACCATTGGAATATTTGCTTTAGAAAATAAAGCCACTGATTGTTCAGTTTTTAAAATATCGACAGCTGTATGCCCTTCGACCACAAGTGCTACATTGGAATGGCGTGAGCTTCCATCATGTGGGTTCATCGAAGTCACTAGTGTTTTCCATCCCTCGGATGTATCTACTACGATGGTTTTACGATGGTTCGCTTTAAAATTAAAAAGATTTAAATAGCTTCGAATGGTAATTTTTTCTTCCCCGAAAGGATTATTTAACCAACCTTTCTCAGCATTATTACCTAAACTCTGACAACAAAAATACCAAATGCCCGACCACAGTGGATTCGATGCGCGTAATGGTGATAAATCTGTTTCTATGACATCAATTCCTGCTTGTCTGAGTTGTCGATAGTGCTCTGGGATTATTCCACCATAAACTGAATTTATAGGATCAGTGATTAATTTAATTTCAATATTCGGTGTTAGACGCTTTTTTTGAATGAGTGCTTGGGTCAGTTCTTGTGTTAAGGCGCGATGTTGATTTTGAGACCGACCAGTTTCAGGATTGAACAGAAACATATCTAACACAATTGTGGTTTGCGCTTGCTCAATAAGATTGAGAATTTCATCAAAAATCTGATGCTGCTGTCGCTGACCCGCCGTATCTATATAAGTTTGGTCTGCTAGGAATTTCACATTTGCATGCCGTAATTTACCGGAATAATTAAGCCCTTCTGGTAATGGTTTATAAATATGATATAGCGCTGAGGCTAAATAGCCGATGGTCAGCATACCGAGAATCAGACCAACATAACGTCGGTTTGACCAATTTAATTTTTGGTGAATTCGTTTAAATAGACGCATAACAAAAAACCTAGTCCGATACTTTCAGACTAGGTTTTAATTTACGTTTTTTCAAGCATTAAACTGTTTTTAACACGTTGAATTAAATTAGAACCCGTATTCAACGCCGACGGTAAAATTACGTCCAATTTGTGGAATATTCGATAAAAATGAATTGTGCGAATAAACCTGATCATCCAACAAGTTATTTGCTTTTAAATAAACCCGATAATCGTTGCGATTGTTTAACTGCCCAGCATAAGACACACCAACATTGACCATGTTATAACCTTGGGTTTCTTTTTCAAAGTCAGCAAATTTATCTTGCGTGAATACATGATAATACTCAGCTAAACCAGACCAACCATCAGCAAAATTGGTTTCCACCTTTGTACCAAGTCGTCCAGCAGGAACACGTGGAGCATTTTCCCCCTCTATCTTGCCTCTTACATAATCACCAAACACACTCACCTTGTAAGTATCATTAATTTGATAGCCTAGCTGAGCCTCAGTTCCATAAAAACGTGCCTTATCCTGCGTATATTTAAGTCCACGTAAATTGCCTTGTTGAGCTACAGTTGCACCATAAATATAGTCTTCAAACCAATTGTGATAAACATGAACATGATAATCGAGCTGATCACCTTCATAATGGACACCTAACTCTAGATTATTTGATGTTTCCTTATCAATATCTGGATTACCTAGCTCATATGTGTTTGTTGCAAAATGAAGACCATCTGCATATAACTCTTGAGCTAGCGGTAAACGTTGTTGATGAGACCCCACTAGAGACAACTTATAATTTGGCGCGAACTCCCAATTAGCTGCAGCTGATCCTGAAACAGCAGTCCCTGAGTAGTTCTTTTGATTGGAATCGACATCAATTTTTTGATGGTCTACACGAGCGCCCAATTCGACATGCACAGGACCAAGCTGTTTATGTTCTAGTGCAAATAAACTGTACTTATTGGTTTTTGTATCCGCCATCAGAACATCATGACTATGACCATGATGTTCATGATCGTGATCACTATGATCATGGTCACCATGATCAACTTCATCATGGTCATGTCCCTCAGGCGCATTAAGTTTTATTTTTTGCTGAGATGCTTGTACACCTACAACACCCTCCCAACCTAACAACGGGATATGAACCAACTCTAAACGACCATCATAGCCCTTACTTTTAAAGTTACTAATAACTTCATTTTCTTCTAGTTCATCATGCTCGTAATCTGTAAAACTTAAATGAGCTCGCAGCTTTTCAAACCCTTTTAATGGATCATTTAATTCAGTTCGTAGATCATAACGCTCAGATTTTAAGTCAACCCATGGACCTGCAGCATTTTCGTGTTCATGGTCGTGCGCTGAATTAGGTGGTGGACAATGGAAATGATCTCCATGCAATTCACATCCATGATATTCATGACTATGACCTGGTAATCCATATTTATCTTGTCGATTACTATATGACAGCCCCACAAAACCTCGATCATGGATCCATGAGCCGCCGACATTAACTGTTTGACCTTCTGAGAAGGTATTTTCTACACGTTTTGCACTTTCACGATGAGACTCTGTCTCACCCTCATGATGATGTTCAGTGAAGTAACCTTTGAAAGGGATATAATCATTGGCTTTATGCTTCGTGCCTTCAACACGAAGTGCAAAATTTTCACCTATAGCGGCCGTTACACCTGCACTTGCAAGTTTTTCATCACTCCCAGAGTTATAGCGGACGCCTACTTGCCCCTCTAGACCATTAGCTGGCATTTGTGTCGGTATTTTTTGATCAGTCACGTTGACTAAACCACCCACAGTTCCAGCTGCGTACAGTAATGTTGAAGGTCCTCGGATAACTTCCACTTGCTTCGCCAAAATAGGATCAACCGTTACGGCATGGTCAGGAGAAAGTGTTGATACATCTGCAGTTTCAGAAGCATGCTGTAAAACTTTTACACGCGGTCCATCTTGGCCACGAATCACAGGACGACTTGCACCTGTTCCATACTGATTAGAATAAACACCCAACTCATCGGCTAACGCATCACCTATGGTTGTTGGTCTTTCGGATAATTTTTTTTGATCAATCACATGATCTGCTACAGCGAAGTCAGCAGCTGTTTGAACCAATGGATGTGCGGTAGAAGAAATTGTATCTAATTGAACATTTTTTTGTTTTTGATCAGCATGTGCTGCGGATGCTATCACTGCCAAGACGGAGGCAGTAATGATATTTTTATGAAAGTTCATACGACAAGCTCAAAATTCGAGAATTTACAATTGTTGTTATAATATAACATTTCAACCAAACTTCAATCATATTTCATTCATTTACCCCAAATTAATTACCTTCATATAATTAAACCAATGGGTTACATATCAATGTTAATCTATAAAATTCTGATAGCATTTTTTTGATATATTTCAGCAATGCCCTTTACAATTTCACATGCTGTACTCGCACCAATTTTGCATAAAGCATCGAAAGGAACACTTCCTATTTCTGCTCTAGCAATTGGTTGCATGGTCCCTGACTTATTTCGTCTTTTTACAGACGAACATATCCAAATCTCACATCAATGGAGCGCATTGCTATATCCCAATTTATTGGTGGGAATGGCATTCTGTCTATTGTGGTATGCACTATTACGACCTACTTTTTTTAGATGGGTTGGTATTTACAATCCCTTAAAACTCTCGAACTTTAGATCTGTCTTTCAATTCTTGGTGCTGATCAATATTTCATTAATCTTGGGTATCAGCAGTCATATCCTTTGGGATGGTTTAACTCATGTTGATTACAGAACCTTTGCTTTTCATGATCTATTAGCTAAGCAAATCAATCTTTTCGGACAACACTACTCCCTCCATCGAATTTTACAGGTTGGTACCTCTATTATCGTTTTGCCCTTTATTTTATGGTTTGCAAAACAATATTTTTGTACTTACCGTCAACCATTCAGAGTAACTCGTTCTATCACTATTTTTGCTGTGGTATCCGTGCTAATTTCAATATTAGGTGGATTATTTGGATTTATTCATTTCAACTCTAATTACAATACAGCCATTTTAAATGACCTATATGGTTACATTGGCTTCTCAATTAATTATTTCTTTAGAGGCTTTCTATTGACGTTTGCGATTTGTGCGCTTGTTTTTCAAATCCTAGATCAATTGGAATTATTCGAAGGATCGTCTTAATTTTAAATTTGTATTAAATAATAGGGCTTTCATAATCTTCTCCTTGTGACTGTAGTCTCAAAGAGGCATAATTCACCCTTTGTATAAAGGCGTTACGCTGTTTACGTATACGCTTTCATTAACCCATATAGTTGGATTTTTAACGCTATGATGCGAACTCATTACTGCGGTTCATTAACCGAAGCTCAAATTGATCAAACCGTTACACTTTGCGGATGGGTACACCGTCGCCGTGACCACGGTGGTGTAATTTTCCTTGATATGCGTGACCGTGATGGTCTAGTTCAAGTCGTTATTGATCCTGATACACCAGAAGCTTTCGAAACAGCTGATAAAGCTCGTTCTGAATTTGTATTAAAAATTACTGGTCGCGTTCGCCGTCGTTATGCTGGTACTGAAAATGCCAACATGGTGAGTGGTCAAATCGAAGTATTAGGTAAAGAAATTGAAGTTCTAGCAGCGTCTGAAACTCCACCATTTCCATTAAATGATGATAATACTAATATTTCAGAAGAAATTCGTTTGAAATATCGTTTCTTGGACATTCGTCGTCCAGAAATGTTAGAGCGTTTACGTTTCCGTTCTAAATTAACAAACCTTATTCGTAACTATTTCGAAGAAAATGGATTCTTAGACGTTGAAACACCTATTTTGACACGTGCGACTCCTGAGGGTGCGCGTGACTATTTAGTTCCAAGCCGTGTATCAAATGGTAGTTTCTACGCTCTTCCGCAATCACCACAGTTGTTTAAACAATTGTTAATGGTGGGTGGTATTGATCGTTATTACCAAATTGCTAAATGTTTCCGTGACGAAGACTTACGTGCTGACCGTCAGCCTGAATTTACACAAATCGACGTTGAAACATCGTTCATGAGTGACGATGACATCATGGATTTAATGGAACGTTTAACAGTTAAGATGTTTAAAGAACTTCTTAATGTTCAATTTGATAAGTTCCCACGTATGACCTATGCAGATGCAATGCGCGACTATGCGTCTGACAAGCCTGACTTACGTATTCCACTTAAACTCGTTGACGTTGCAGATTTAATGCAAGACGTAGAGTTCAAAGTATTCGCTGGCCCTGCTAAAGATCCTAAAGGTCGTATTGTTGCATTACGTGTTCCAGGTGCAGGCTCTCTTCCACGTAGCCAAATCGACGAGTACACTAAATTTGTTGGCATCTACGGTGCAAAAGGTTTGGCGTACATCAAAGTTAACGAACTTGAAAAAGGTATCGAAGGCTTACAATCTCCTATCGTGAAATTCATCGAGCCAATCGTGCTTGATCTATTAAAACGTGTGGGTGCTGAAAATGGCGATATCGTATTCTTCGGTGCAGATAAAGCGAAAGTTGTAAACGATGCAATGGGTGCTTTACGTATCAAAGTCGGTCATGACATGAAGATGGCAACTTGCGAGTGGGCACCACTTTGGGTTGTTGATTTCCCAATGTTTGAAGAAACTGATGATGGTAAATGGACCTCTGTTCACCACCCATTCACATTGCCAAAATCTAGCGTTGAAGAAGTGAAGAATAACCCAGGTGCTGCATTGTCTGTTGCTTACGATATGGTACTTAACGGTACTGAAATCGGTGGTGGTTCGCTTCGTATTCATAACTTAGAAATGCAAAAAGCAATTTTTGAAGCATTAGGTATTGGTGAAGAAGAGGCAGAAGAGAAATTCAGCTTCTTATTGAACGCTTTACGTTATGGTGCACCTCCACACGGTGGTTTAGCATTCGGTTTAGATCGTCTTGTGATGTTAATGACAGGTGGTTCTTCTATTCGTGATGTGATTGCATTCCCGAAAACGAAAACTGCGGAATGTCCTTTAACACAAGCTCCTGCACCAGTTGAATCAACTCAACTTCGTGATCTTGGTATTCGCTTACGTGAAAAACCAAAAGCTGAATCACAAGAATAACGTTTTGTTGATCTAAATAAAAACCCTGCAACTGCAGGGTTTTTATTTCATTGAGATAAACGCTCAAAAATGGCATAATCTCAGAAAATATTTAAGAGTTCATTCATATGGCTATGCGTCCTGATGTTCGTCGTCATACAATCATTATTATTGTATTTTGCATCGTGCAATGGGCATTTATGCGTTATATCTTGAATGAACAATTATTTAACCTCACCACTTATCAGCGTATCGTGTTCTTTAGTACGAGTAGTTTTATTGCAGCTTTTGGTTCAATCGCCGCACTTATTTATATGGTGATTAAAGGAAATGCGGATAAATAAGCATTGAGCTTACTTCCCTCTTCATTCTTCTCTTGCTTAAATTAAGTCAGTATTCATCTGACAAGATTCACCTATTATCAATAAATTATTAATTTTTAAATATAAATTAAATACTTAAGGGTTTAAAATTTTTAATAAAAACTTATGTCGATCATATTGGTGCACTATAGGAATCACAGATTGATCTTTATTGACTATTTTGCCATCTAACAAAGATATCTCTTCTTGCGAAAATAACCCTAAAGTTATTATATTGGAATCATTGGGTTGGCAGAATTGAATATTGGGTATACGACCATCGAATATCAACTTATTATGCATGGCTTGATCATAAATTCGATTCGACATGATTTTATATGGAATATTACAAAACTCACTTATCATTAACTGAATATAAGCCAGCATTGACTCTCGATCACCATAGCTTACTCCTGAACATGAAATCTGCTGCATTCCCATTTGCTCTAAGACTTCTACACCGTATGCATCTTTAATCCAGTCAGCGTTATAAGCCTCATCCTTTAATTTAACCTTTTGTTTTTCCATCCCGACATACAATCCATGTACGATGCCATCAAGTGGTGGAGCTTGGAAAATTACATCCCGAATATCAGATAAAAGAATTTTTTTAGCATTTGGACGAAGTCGAATCGCTTTTTGATACTCAAAGAAACGACCTATATGAGGATAACTCGCATAGTTCAAAGCGATTTCTTTCCAACCTTGCATTGGAATTTTAGCTACAAATTGAAAAAACAGAGTGGCGCAACGTCGTGCCAACTTATGTTTGAGTAATCCAACATAATCATTACGATAGTGTAGCTTACCCATAGAACTAAATTGGTAATTAATAGTGTAGTGTTGAATATGCTTTAAGTGTTTTCTATATTCTTCTAATTGTTTACGATAAATGATTAAAACAAGTTCACCATCAAATCCAGTATGATCTAAAGAGTTTATGAACGCTAAAATTTGAGAAACACTGTAACCTGTAGCAGCAGCTAGAATAACCTTCTCATCACCCATCGATATTTTTCCTATTTAAACTTAATTGTTCGGTGCTGATATACATCCAACAGTTGCTGAATGAGTCTAAACCACTCCCGTACAACCTTTTGTTTAAACGTCAATTTCTGCTTGATATGCTGTACTTGAATATCAAAACGCTTACGACGATTCTGCTCTAAACTACTTTCAAAAATTTCTTTTTGTGTAGGCTTTAATATATCGCTTTGAATACACAACCCAGGACTTAATTGATATGGAGTATACTGAGTTGACTGATCAAATAATTCAAAAACTATATGATCAACAGCCACCATTTCATCAAGACTTCGAGCATATTGCAATAATTGTTCACAAGCCTTTCTAGATAAAATATAGCCAGCACAACCTAAGTGTATACCATTCAGCTGATACAACGCTCGTTTACCAGGTACTATAGCTTGCTTTTGATAACCCATTTTTATTTTTTTTGAGAAAACTTCAAGTTTGATTATATGTGTATCTTTTGGTATCCAATTATAATTCTCTAAAAGTAGATGACTCTCTTGACCCAGGTAAACATCATCTTCAAATATAGTAATAAAATCAAATTGCTCATCAACTGCTTTTTTCCACAAAGTGAGGTGACTCAATAAGCAAGCTATTTCACCTTCTGTAAGCTCTGTCTTTTGAAAATTTAGATCCAATAAGTTAATCGATTTCTGACTAGAATCAGGTGTAATCGCATTAAAAAACTCAAAACCAACATTTTGACGATTGAATTCAATGCTTATGTGTTCACGTCGGCTCTTAGCAGTCTCTAAGCTAATAACAAAATTTCTCATAATTCAGCTACTTAAACTCTACTTTTCTAGCAAACAAACATAGCCTCAACTTATGAATCAAACGAAGAAATTCTCGTTTGATTTTTTGATCAATGCTCAACATTTGTTTTGGTACTTTAAAATTGTTGCGGAAAGCATCTAGCGAACTAACGAGCGTAATTTCTTGCTTGAGAACTTTCTCTTGTATACAAATGGCAGGTTCCAACTGATAAACAATATAATCATTGTGTTTAAGCAAATCAGAGAATAGTATGTGATCCAATGGTTTCAACGTTGTTTGATGCTGAATATAGTTTAGAATATTCTTTATGGCTTTTTTCGAAAGTATATATCCCGCAGCCCCAAAGTGATCTGTTTTTAGCTCACTTATTACATGTTTTTCTTTACTTAATTTTGATTTTTTTAAAATTACTCTCTCGAAGAAAGTTTCAATCTTTAAAATATCTATATTTTGTTCTAACCAACTACTATCCTTTAAAAATAAAGATGCATTTTCAGTTAAAAAAATGTCATCTTCAAAGATCGCAACATAATCCAAACCATCATTCAGCGCTTTCTTCCAAACAGTAATATGGCTCAATGCACACGCCAATTCACCTTCACTAATTTTAGTCAGGTCAAAAAAATCAAAATCGGATTTTATAATTTCGTAGGCTAAATCGGGAGTTAGAGCATCAAAAAACTCAAAATCAATTTTTTTTGCATGAAATTCCTCAGTGATATGACTCCTTCGCTCATGAGCAGAAGGTAAACTTATAACAAAACTCTTCATATAAAATTGGGGATCTACTTTTTACTAAGCTTATAAAATAAAAAAAGTTAATACATTATGGTTGTTAATAAATTTCACATTCAACAGTTCTAGTATGAAAAAAACATATACATTATACTTTAATTTAGATTAATTAAAAAATATCTATCCATAAAAGTGAGTTTTTCTAGTTTGTCTAATTACACATTAGAACCTTTGCAATACATTTAAAAACTACATGAGAGTTTAGCATTTTTAATGCCAATCTAAATGAGTGCTATCTTTCAATAATGATGGAGCTTGATAATTAAATGCTTTACCCTCAACAGCCATTTGATATTTTTCTAAATATCCATACATCATTTTTTCAGCATTAAAATATTCTTTAACATGTTCGTGGCACTGTAAAGGATCATATTTCTGATTCAAAATAGCATCGACTAACTCATCGGTTTGAGGTGAAAGTTTTCCACAAAAATGAGGAACTAATTCTGGAATAGCCCCATAAGGCGTTGAAAAAACTGGACACCCGAAATACATACTTTCGATAATCGCTAAACCAAATGGTTCATGCCAACGCACTGGAAAAATCAAACCTTTTGAACCATTTAATAGTGCGAGTTTTTCTTGACCGCCCACCATACCATGAAAACGAATATTTGGAGAAAATGTTAAGCGTATGCCTCGTTTAAAATTAAAGCGGTCACCACCCAATACATCTAATTTTTGCTTCGCTTTTAAAGCAACATTGATCGCACCTTTGACATTCTTTAAACGCCAAGCCGCTTTACCTAAGAAATGATAATAATCACGCTTGGCTTTCCAATTCACATTACCATAATTTGACCAATCGAGGCCGTTATAAACAAAACTGTTCGACTGATGTCTCTCTGCATGATTTTTTGAAACAAAAATAGTATTTCTATCTAACAAATCACCCACTTGAGCATTACCATGTTCTGTCACAACATAAGGTATATCAATTTCAAGGTTTTTAGGTTGGAATTGAAAATGAACGATATCTGTATTTTCAGGAATTAATTGATTCCAAGATTTAAAAGGATCAATTTCAATAACTTCTGCAAAATCACAAGTTGAGCCCTTCGGGACGATAAATGTGACTTTATGACCGAACTCGACTAATTTTTTTGCTAAATCCCAAATAACTCGCTCCGTTCCACCGTAAGCAAAAACTGGAATCGTCGACATATTTGCGATTACAATATTCATTTATTCTTCTCTTGATTCATTTGCCAAAGCATCACGTATTTATTAAAGGTGTATCCCATCGAAGCGATTGCCAAAAATAATCCATATGCTCCACCAACAAAATCACCTCGGATAATATATTCTCGAATAAATGAAAATATTGATCGAAATATTAAGGCAATTAAACTGACTTTTTTTCCATTTTTAAACTTATCTTTTGCCCAATCATGACTATATCGAACATTTTTGAGCAAGAAATGATGTAAATCATCGTTGGTCAAATGAGCCAAATAACCTGGCAAACATTGTGCTGAAACCCCTTTTTGGTCTAAAGATTCATGCACTTCTAAATCTGAATACTTAAAATGCTCACGTGAATAAAGTCTTGCAAGTTTGTCGGTGTACCAGCCTCGTTTTTGAACTTCAACACCACAGAATAAATTCACTCGCGCCAAACTAAACACTCGATCATACTGTACTGGCTGCTTTAGAATTTCTGCAATCGAATCACGTAAAGGTTGATCCAATCGCTCATCTGGATCTAGAACCAACACATAATCTTGAGTGGCATAACTTTGAGCCAATTGACGTTGCTTACCAAAACCTTTCCAATCAGTATTCACAAACCATTTTGCACCGTAACGATCAGCAATTTCTCGAGTATTGTCCGTGCTTCCTGAATCTAGAATGACGATTTCATCCACGAGATCAACCACACTATCTAAGCAATCTGCCAAATGTCTTGACTCATTTTTTAAAATAATCACCAATGATAAAGTGGATCTTTTTTCTGTCCCAAGCTCGATTGAAGTTAGATTCTGCAATGCTTGATGTTCAGCAACAAACTTTCCTTCGGCATTGTTATGATGTAGATCATACAAAATTGCATATTTATTAAAAGTATATTGCGCAAATATTAACGAGTATAAAAAACCATAGCGGCCTTTCAAAAAACGACCATCTACAATATATTGTTTTATAAATGCCCAGAATGCATGCAGTAAAATTGCAAATGATGAAGTTGATTTTCCACGATTAAAACGATCAACTGCCCACGCTTTCGCGTATTGGAGTCTTTTGCTGAGTAAAAATTCTGGTGTAGGTGCAGTATGATGCAACATGAATCCATTCAATGTTTCTGTTCTAGCTTGATTCAAAACAATAGATTCATGCACTAAATTATCGTTATATTGAAATGATTTAGGATATAAACGCCAATGCGCTTTTATTGACCAATAACGATTGTCAATCTCATGTCCAAAAACACAATCAACGCGTTTAATTCCATAAACGATATTTGCAGGTTGGTTTTGGATAACTTTTAAAATGCTTTGCTTTAATTCTTCAGTAATTTCTTCATCAGCATCCAATGCTAGAATCCAATGACCAGTCGCATAGCTTTGCGCCAATTGACGCTGTTTACCAAAACCAGGCCAATCTGTATTCACAAACCATTGACCGCCAGCAGCTTCGACCAGTTCACGTCCGTGATCAGTACTTCCAGAATCAAGCACAATGATTTCATCTACCCAACCACGCAATGCAGGTAAACTAACTGCTAAATTCTCAGCCTCATTTTTTACCATCATCACAACAGATAAACGGTATGCTCTTTCTTGTCTATTCAACATTTCCATGTTTAGCGCCAAGCATCCTTAATCCATTGACTTGGCAACACATAGCGGTACCATTTACCACCGCCACCATTAACTGCATCAGGTGGATTAATCTCACCATGGAAAATAATAATTTTAGCACCTTCAGGTTTTACTGGTGGCTTAAAAAAAGCCATTGGGATTTTTTGTAAACAGTGATATTTATAACTTTTACACCAGCTATCTGGCCAATAAGTTTGCTTCGCATGTTTATCTACATACCATGACAAATAGGCTTGCTCATTACGGAATTTTTTTCGGATCTCATCAAAGTTCTCACGAAAATATGGTAATAATCCAGGGAAAGCGCCCAATTTAAAACGATATACTGAGCTATTACCTGTGATTCGCCATGGTCGTTTCCAGTCGTGAATAATTAAAAAATCACCTGGATAAGTGAAAAAATCATCCATGTTATCAACGATAACAACATCCAAATCTAAAAATAGCGCGTTACCCTTTAAGCCATATAAGTCAGGCTCAAAAGTTGAAAGTTTGTTCCAACCACGCTCAGGCGCGCCTTCAGGCAATGCTAACGGTGGAATAGGAAAGCATTTAACATTTGGATCAATTCCTTCTGTACGGTCAGTGAGACAAACCATCTGGAAATCAACAGTCGTGTGTCGTTTCACCATATTGTAAAGCCGATTCACATACTCAGAACCATATTTGGTTCCCCACTTCATACACAAAACAATGTTCTGTTCTTGTGCAATCTCTTCTTCTAATAAGACATTGTTTACATGTATTGACATGCCGTTTTATTCCACCGAATCAATAGCTGCATCATACCACAGAGTTAAAATATTCTTGAACGATAAGAATTCAAACTCGTCCAAATTGAAATCAAATCTTCATTAAATTGTCACGTCTTAGAAACCCTATTTTGTCAAATTAAATTTAATCTGGCTTGAACTAAAATAATGAAAATTACTATTGTCGGCACTGGGTACGTCGGTCTCTCAAATGCGATGATTTTAGCGCAACATCATGAAGTCACCGCCTTAGACATTGATCAAAACAAAGTAAATTTATTGAACAAGAAAATCTCACCTATACAAGACAGAGAAATCTCTGACTTTCTAAGTAATAAACCATTAAACTTTAAAGCAACAACTAATGCTGTGGATGCGTATTTTCAGGCAGACTATATTCTTATTGCGACGCCAACTGATTATGACCCTAAAACCAATTATTTTGACACTTCAAGTGTTGAATCTGTGATCACTGAGATTTTAAGTATCAATCCATTAGCGACGATCATTATCAAATCGACAGTTCCTGTAGGTTACACCCAACAACTAAAAAGTAAATTTGAAACACAGAATATTATATTTTCACCTGAGTTTCTCAGAGAAGGAAAAGCATTGCTAGATAACTTATATCCTTCAAGAATTATAATGGGTGAAAATTCTGAACGAGCACATCAATTTGCAAACATGCTCATAGAGGGTGCTTATAAAAAAGATTGTCCAGTCTTGTTCACTGACTCCACCGAGGCAGAAGCAATCAAACTTTTTGCAAACACCTATTTAGCTATGCGCGTTGCATTCTTCAATGAACTAGATACTTACGCTCAAATATACCGATTGGACACTCGCCAAATGATCGAGGGTGTTTGTTTAGATCCTCGAATTGGTAAATTTTATAACAATCCATCATTCGGTTACGGCGGATATTGTCTTCCTAAAGATACTAAACAATTACTCGCCAACTATGACCAAGTTCCAAGCAATTTAATTCAAGCCATTGTAGATGCGAATATTACTCGCAAAGATTTTATTGCACAGTCTATTTTGGAGAGATGCCCTAGCGTTGTTGGGATATATCGTTTGGTCATGAAAAGTGGTTCAGACAATTTTCGATCGTCAGCAATACAAGGTGTTATGCGTCGTCTCAAAGCACAAGGAATCAAGATCATTATTTACGAACCCACACTTTCATCGAAAAAATTTCAAAACTCAAAAATCATCAAAACACTGGAAGAATTTAAAAAAAGAGCAGATTTAATTATTAGTAATCGTCATTGCGATAAACTAAATGATGTTGCAGATAAAGTGTATACCAGAGATATTTTTGGTAAAGATGATTAAAAAAGGACTCAATTGAGTCCTTTTTTCAAAGCATTAATTACTTCACATATGTTAACCAGTGAGCATATTTAGGGTCTTTACCTTGTACGGCATCGAAGTATGCTTTTTGGATTTGTGTTGTGATTGGACCACGAACACCTTCACCGATTTGACGATCATCATATTCACGGATTGGCGTTACTTCTGCCGCTGTACCTGTAAAAAATGCCTCATCAGCGATATAGAATTCATCACGTGTGATACGGCGCTCTACAACGTCATATCCAAGGTCTTTCGCAATCGTAATAATGGTTTGACGAGTAATACCATCAAGAGCACCACCAGCGATATCAGGGGTATGAATCACGCCATCACGCACTAAGAATACGTTTTCACCTGAACCTTGACACACATAACCTTGTGGATCAAGTAACATTGCTTCGTCATAACCTGAGTGCGCAACTTCTTGGTGTGCCAAAATAGACAGCGTATAGTTTCCTGATGCTTTCGCCTTACACATCGTCACGTTAGGGTGATGGTGTGTAAAAGAAGAAGTTTTTACACGAATACCCTTCGCCATTGCTTCTTCACCAAGGTAAGCGCCCCAGCTCCACGCAGCAACCACTGCATGAATTGTATTATCCGTCGCTGCAATACCTAGCTTTTCCGAACCAATAAAGATAATTGGACGTAAATAGCAAGAAGCTAATTTATTTTCACGCACCACATCAATTTGAGCTTGTTCTAATGCCGCCTGATCAAACGGAACTTTCATTTGATAAATTTTGGCAGAGTTTAAAAGACGTTTAGTGTGTTCTTTTAAACGGAAAATTGCCGTTCCATTCGGAGTTTCGTAGGCACGGACACCCTCAAACACACCCATACTGTAGTGTAAAGTGTGTGTTAAGACGTGAGTTTTTGCTTCACGCCAATCAACTAATTGTCCATCTTGCCAAATAAAACCATCACGATCAGCCAAATTCATGACCTAAACTCCAAATTTTTATACACAGTCATTTCTATCCAACTACTGATGCAGTTGGATCTATTAATCTTTGCCATAGCTTGCAAACGACCTTACGGGTATCGAGCCAATTCGCAGCACTCACTTGCATGGATTGATTTGCAAGGGCTAAACGATGACTCTCGGCACGTTCACGGAGATAAGCTTGAATCAATGCTGTCGCATCGGCGCTGGATAAGCAGCCAGTTTTTGCGGCATCCTCAAGGATTCGTACATTGTCGGAGTAATGGGCGAGATCAGGATTCGTCCCACTCCATGCTAATACTGCATACTGTGCCATAAATTCGATATCAACGATACCACCTGCATCCTGTTTTAAATGAAAAATTCCATCTTTTTTTTGCTCATTTGATGAGCCTAAATGGTCTTTCATTTTTTGACGCATTTTTAGCACTTCTGCTCTCACCGTTTCTTCATTTCGAGGCAAAGTTAAAATACGACAGCGTAATTCCTCAAACTTTTCTCTTAAGCTTTGCTCACCCGCTATACTACGCGCACGAACAATCGCTTGATGCTCCCAAAGCCATGCATTTTTAAGTTGGTATTGCTCAAAAGCCTTAAGGCTTGTGACGAGAAGCCCAGCTTCTCCTGAAGGACGCAATCGTGTATCAATCTCATACACACGACCATCTAAAGTTTGGGTTGTCATCAGCGACATGAGCTTTTGCCCAACACGCATCGCAAATTCAAAACCACTAATTGGTTTCAAGCCATCTGTATCTGCCTGCTCATCCATATAGTGGATAAAGACTAAATCAAGGTCTGAACCATACCCAAGTTCAATACCGCCTAATTTCCCATACCCAATGACACTGAATGCCATATGATTTTTTGAACAACGCTGACCATCTGCATCTACTGGGTAACCATGTTTTTTTGCTGTAATTTGATATGCTAAATTCAAAGTTGCTTGAACTGAAACCTCAGCAATATCGGTGAGCGCATCAGACACACGCATCAGTGGACTTTCAGCCAATACATCACTTGCTGCTACAGTCAAAACATTCGATTTTTTGAATAAGCGCAATACGCGCATTTGATCTTCCACTTGATCAATTTCAATACGCAACAGCTGCTGTCTGAGTGAATCCTCCAAATCTTGGCGTTTAGGTAGCTCAAAATCCATTGATAAAAACTCATCGAGTAAAACTGGATAATGGGTTAGCTCTTCACAAATCCATGGGCTTACAGTCGCCATTTTAACGAGTCGCTGTAATGCTCCTTTGCTTTCAATTAACATCACTAGATAGACTGTTCGCCGCATCACAGATTCAACCAGTGGCATCAGCCTTACCAAAGCGACTTGTGGATTATCCGATTCAAGAACAGCTTGAATCAGATGAGGCCAAAACTCTTTTAAACGATTAACTGCTTTAGCGGGTAATTTTTTTATGGCATGTCCATACCAAAATTCACGAACCAAATTTTTAGCAGACTCATCTAAAACTTCATTCAATTGCTGCTCTATTTGGCTAAAGCTTTCAACCAATGGATCTACTTCTTTTTCTTTAATTAAATGCTCAAACTGATAAGTTACTATAGCGCGCTTATCATTGAGAACATTTAAGAAAGCATCCCAACTCTCAAATCCAAGTGTCTCTACGATGCGATTTCTTTGGTCAGGTTCTGTAGGCAGTGATTGAGTTTGTTGGTCGTTCAACGCTTGAATGGCATGTTCCACACGACGCAAGAATAAATAAGCATTTTCAAGCTCATCCACCACTTCAGGTTCAAGTAATCCAACAACCCCCAAATGATGTAGACTCACTAAACATTGACGGTCTTGTAGCTCAAGTTTTGAACCACCATAAATCAACTGGAAAACTTGAACGATAAACTCGACTTCACGAATACCACCTGCACCAAGTTTAATATCATCTTCAATATTTCTACGTTGAACTTCACGCTCAATCATCGCTTTCATTTCACGCATCGCTGCAAAAGCAGTGTAGTCCACATAACGGCGGAATACAAAAGGTCGAGTCATTTCCAGAAGCTCATCCCCTTCCTTTCCTCCTGTAACAATACGCGCCTTTATCCATGCATAACGCTCCCACTCACGCCCATGTTGACTGAGATACTTTTCAAGTGCCGCATGACTGATTGCTAGTGCTGAACCATCACCCCATGGTCGCAATCGCATATCCACTCGGAATACAAATCCATCTGCGGTGATATGTTCCAACAAATAAATAATTTTTTGCCCCCAAAGGATGCAAAATTGCTGAACATCAATACATTTACGACCATTGGTTTCACCTTGCTCATCGAAGGCAAATATAAGATCAATATCACTGGATAAATTAAGTTCCTGAGCCCCCAATTTACCCATTGCAATCACGATAAGGTCTTGAAGCTTACCGTTATAGCCGATCGGCTCTCCATGTTTGGCTTGCAATGGACGATAAGCGAAGCTTTTGGCTGCATCAATACTGGCATCGGCAAAGTCTGAAAGCTCACGAGTCAATGTAATAACTGAAATGAGGCGGTTCGCATCCTGCCAAATCCACCGAAACATTAACCGTGCTCGCAAAATTCGAATTTTTTGCATCCATTCTTTTTCATCCTGAATGTCAGCAAGTTCTTTTTGTACAATGTGATAGATTTGTTCAGTACTTAAAAATTTATTAAATTGATCAGATGAATAATCTTGTTCTAATAATGTTTGATGTAAATTATAAACTTGTTCCGCGTATTGACTGGCTCTAAGAGTTTTTTGCAACTGATCAGCATTCATTTGAAAAAAAGCCTGAATAAATCTAAAACTCTTTTATATCAGTCCTTACGCAATTTGTGGACTATTTAGTTCACTTTTTCCAAAGATGTTTGATTACTCGTATTTGGGGTGGCAGGTAACGCTGCATGAGTGTCTGCTTCAGGTAATATGACTTTAAAAGTCGTACCTTGACCTTGTTGAGAACTGACACAAATTTCACCATGATTCAAATCAACAAATCTTTTACATAACACCAAACCTAAACCAGCACCTTTTTCACCAGATGTACCACGAATAGATACCTTCAAATCCGGTTGAAAAAGCTTCTCAATTTGCTGTGGTGTCATACCTAAACCTGTATCTCGAATGGCAATTTCGACACCTTGATCGCATTTTGATGCTTCGATATAAACTTTTCCAGTTCCATCCACATGAGTAAACTTCAAAGCATTGGATACCAAGTTTTGAATCACTGATGTGATCATATTAATGTCGGCAAAGACTTTTAACTCTTGCGGCACACTTTCAATTAATTGAATATTTTTTTTCACAGCCAACGTGTTTAAAACATCAAAAACGATTTTTGTCACCTGTTTAAGCTCAAACTGAATAGGATGATAGACAAATCTCCCGCCTTCAGCCATTGCCCAATTTAATAGGCTTTCCAATAAGTTATAAGTCGATTGAGCGGTATCATGTAAATACTCAGCGATATTCTGTACACTGTCCTCATCCAAACTTTCACGCTCATTGGCCAATACATCAGAAAAACCTAATAAGCCATGAAATGGTGCGCGTAAATCGTGTGCAATGATTTGAAAGAATTTTGTTTTACTGAAATTAAGCGCCGATTGTTGTTCATATAATTCTTTGAGTTCCGCATAATCCGAATGAAGCTCTAATATACGAATTAAGCTCATTGAAAAATCATAAACCAGTTCTAAATTTTGATCATCAAAAGGTTGGTGCTGATTATCAAATAAAATCACTTGACCAATTGAAAAATCATCATTCACTTTTAAATCAATGGCTATAATTCGCTCGTGATCAACTCCGAGTTGATGAATATGTGCTGAAAAAGATGAATAATTAGGATGATCACGACTGATCGAAGTTTGACCCGCGAAATATGGTAATAATTTTGCTTTTTTATTGGCATTAAAAGCTTTAAATCCATTTGGAGAAGAATGCCACACATATGGTTCATCATGAAAAGCTAAGATTGCTGACTCCGCATTTAAAATGCCACGCGCAAATCTTAAAAAACTCTCAAGTTGATTTTTTGGCGTTGATACACCGAGTAAAAGAGACATTTTGCAGGCACTGAGCTGATCAGCTTGATCGACATCTATAAATTCTATTTTCATGTCTACATCCTGCCATGGAGTAAAGGGTAATAATGATCGATTACATTTTATTTTTTCATTTCACAGTAAAGAAATGAAACCTTATTTCATCAAGACTAATACATTATCAAATATTAAGAAAGTGCATTTTTGAGGACTGAATATCTAGCTAAAGCATGAGTCGTACTTTATAAAACGTAAGCGTCTAGTGAAGATCGATTGAATAAACCATAACTATTTATTATTAAAATAAAATTTACTCAATCCTTATCTTATATTATTCATCAAATCTTCATTTGAAATTTTAAAATTCCTTTATTTATTTAAAACAAATAAAAAGGCCCTCAAGTCTGAATATGCTTGAAGGCCTTTAAGTATTTGGTCCCGAGGGTCGGACTCGAACCGACACGTCATCTCTGACAGCGGATTTTGAGTCCGCCGCGTCTACCAATTTCACCACCTCGGGAAAGGTTGTGTTCGGTATAATATCGTTTTTCTTTTCTTTGTCAATGCATAACCTGACTCAAGCGCCTATTTTTAAATCAATAGCATGCATTATGCTTTTTTAACCACCAAACTCAGCTCGAACTGGGCAAAAAAAGCATATACTAATGCCAAAATTTTTGCTGATTCCATTTTTATATTCTTATGCAACTATCTGATTTTAGCTTTGAACTCCCAGACGAACTTATTGCCCGTTACCCTCTTGAAGAACGAAGTGCTTCTCGCCTGCTTCATCTTAAGGCGGATGGTCAGTATGATGATCACCAATTTACCGATATTTTAGACCTGTTTAATGAAGGTGATTTATTAGTTCTCAATGATACCAAGGTAATGAAAGCTCGCTTGAAAGGTAAGCGTGCTTCGGGTGGTGCGATTGAGGTTCTAGTTGAAAGAATGCTTGATCAATTTATTGCTCATTGCCATATCAAAGCAAGTAACTCACCAAAACCAGGTGCTGAGCTTTTTGTCGGATCAGATGAGGTTAAAGTTACGGTTCAAGGGCGCCATGAAAATCTCTATGTGGTGGAATTTTCCAAACCAATCTTAGATGTATTGGATCAGCATGGTGCATTGCCTATTCCACCTTACTTCAACCGAGAAGCAGAAGATATTGATACTGTTCGTTATCAAACCGTATTTAATGATCCTACAAAAATTGCTAGCGTTGCTGCTCCAACGGCGTCTCTACATTTTGATGAACAACTATTAAAAAAACTTGAAGATAAAGGTGTAAACAAAACATTTGTCACCTTACATGTGGGTGCAGGTACCTTCTTACCAGTACGCACCACTGATATCGAAAATCACATCATGCACAGTGAATGGTGCCAAGTCAGCGATGAAGCTATGGCATTGATTAAGGCGACTAAAGATCGAGGCAATAAAGTGATTGCCGTCGGAACGACTGCAACACGCGCAACAGAAAGCGCGGCTCAAGCCAATGGTGGACAACTGAAGGGCTGGACTGGTGATACTCAGATTTTTATTTATCCTGGTTATGAATTTAAAGTGGTAGATCGTTTGATTACTAACTTCCACCTTCCAGAATCAACATTATTAATGCTTGTTTCAGCCCTGTCCAATCGTGATTATATTTTGAATGCGTATCAACATGCTGTAAAAGAGCGCTATCGTTTCTTTAGTTATGGTGACGCAATGTTGATTGACCAAGCAAAAGATTAGGATCTGATCTATGCCGATTGATTCTGTTCAGCAACTGCTTCACCTTCGCACCCGAAAGAACAAGCAAATTATGGCCAGTGTTGATCGGCTTTGGGCTCTTGGACGTTCTGCTCAACATTATGATGACATCCTGCAAGGATTACATCCATGGGGTTCGAATACCCAACTTTTTTTTCACAATGGCATACCTAAATTTTTAGTTACGCTTGCCATCATATTAATTGTTTTTTCGCTCTTTCCTATTTTTGACACATTAAAATGGATGGCATATAGCTCAGCGGCGATACTTATCCTGATTGCATATATAATTTATGAACCAAATAAACCTATTCATGAAGTGATTTCATTTCTTGAAGAGCGAATGATTGGTTTTAAATTCGGTATAGAAGCTTATTCAACGCCATCACACCTTGGAACAAATAGACATAACACCTTGATCATAAGTCAGCTAAGGCAAAAATTTCCTTTGTTTAACCAAGGTAACCATGCCAATGATATTTTAAAGTTCGCCTCCACCACGTGGAAAAACGCGCAAAATCAAGATTTTCCTGTTATGCTTTTTCATTACCGATTTATTGATGAAATCAATCTGCCTGAGCAAAACAAAACACCACAAAAATTAAAAAAAATTGAACGTCATCGTTGGGGCGTATTTGTATTTGATATATCACCACTAGGATTAGCGACAACCAGTAGAAAGAAAGGGTTCATAGCACCATATACAGAGCACTGGGAGAGCAGCGATTTAGAGCTACGTAAAAAAGTTCAGATTTACGGTACAGATCGCTTACAACTCGCAAAGATCATGACGCCATCAACCACACTCAAACTGATTGAATTTTATCGACTTCACCAGGGCGACTTAATTTTCCACCCTCATGACCAAATCATGTGCTATTTGGGAGAGCGCGATTTATTTGAAGTCACGCACAAGCTTGAAATCAAAGACATTAAAAATATATCCGCTTTGCGCGGTTACTTAAGAAAATTAACCATGCCAAATTATCAACAACTCAAACAGAGCATGCTAAACTTAGTTACATAATAACGATCATATTAGGTAATGCGTGTGGGCTTATTCATTTTTCTTTCCATCTTCGTTTTGATTATTGTTTGGGGAATATGGGTTCGAAATAATATCGTTCGATATTTGAATGCTTCTCAGCGTGCTTGGTCAGATGTCGCAAATTTTGAACGTCAGAAAATTAAAACATTAGAGCATCTTGAGCAAAATTTATCTCAATACACTGAGTTTGAAAAATCAACACTAGAAAATATCACAGCCTTACGCCAACAAATCCTAAATCTCAATACACAATCTACTGATGTAGCTCAGCTTCAGCATATTGAAGCGCTAAGTCAGTCGTTAATTAAAAGTTTAAATGTGGTTGTTGAGAATTATCCAGATCTCAAAGCTGATCAGCTTTACAACCAAATGATGCATGACATTCAAGAGCAAAATGAAAATGTCAGCGCTGCAATTTCAATATTCAATCGAAATGTCGAAGAGTTTAATAACTTGATTCAAATTTTTCCAAATAACTTAATCAACAGTATCAGCCTCGCAAAGAAACCTATTCGCCCATTTACAGATCATCAAGCTCAACAAAATTTTGATTATCGCCCTAATTTCAAATAAGGATTCCACCTTAAAAAGTGGCAATATCTTAGAGAATCACGTTGTTTATCCATTACGATTTATTCATATTAAGAGACGCTAAAAACTGTATAGCTGGGCGAAAAATAAGCAGATATCTTCATTGTTTAGCAAGATCATGAATCTCTTGTAATTTTTCATAAACAAAAATCCAAGTCGTTAAGAATAATGTAATTTTTCTAGCATAAACTGCGCGAATCTAGGAAAATAGAGTGCTTTATCGCTATCAATCAGCGAACTGTTTTTTCGCCTCGATTTGGACAATTTATGAAGTTTGAAAAATTAGGTCAGTCTGGTCGCGCTCGACGCGGACGCTTAACCTTGGAACATGGTGTCGTTGAAACACCGATGTTTATGCCTGTCGGAACTTACGGCACTGTTAAAGGCATGCTCCCACGTGATATTGAAGAAATTAAATCACAGGTCATTTTAGGGAATACCTTTCATTTATATCTACGCCCTGGCCTAGATGTCATTCGTGAGCACGGTGGTCTACATGGTTTTATGAAATGGAATAAACCAATTTTGACTGACTCTGGTGGCTTCCAAGTATTTAGCTTAGGCGCAATGCGTAGTATCAAAGAAGACGGCGTAACATTCCGCTCTCCAATTGATGGCTCTAAAGTCTTTCTTTCTCCTGAAATTTCGATGGATATTCAACATACATTGAATTCAGATATCGTGATGATTTTTGATGAATGTACACCCTATCCAGCGACTCACGAAGAAGCTCAGAAATCTCTACAACTTTCATTGCGTTGGGCAAAGCGTTGTAAGACTCAACATCATGATGTGTTAAAAAACCGCAATGCTCTGTTTGGTATTATTCAAGGCGGCATGTATGAAGACCTCCGCCAAGAATCACTAAATGGATTAAAAGAAATCGGTTTTGATGGTTATGCGATTGGCGGTCTTTCTGTAGGCGAGCCAAAAGAAGAGATGATCAAAGTCCTTGATTATCTTCCAGAGCAAATGCCTGCGGATAAACCACGTTATTTAATGGGTGTTGGCAAACCAGAAGACATCGTTGAAGCTGTTCGTCGTGGTGTAGACATGTTTGACTGTGTAATGCCAACTCGTAACGCACGTAATGGACATTATTTTGTTACGGACGGTTTAGTGCGTATACGAAATGCGAAATACCGCCATGATCAAAGCCCACTTGATCCGCATTGCGATTGTTACACCTGTACCAACTTTACCCGTTCGTATCTATACCATTTAGAAAAATGTGGTGAGATGCTTGCATCAATGCTTGGCACAATTCATAACCTTCGTTATTACTTGCGTTTAGCAGAAATGATGCGTGATGCATTAGATAACGGAACATTTGATGATTTTGTTCACGATTTTTATGCACGCCGTGGGCTTGAAGTACCCCCTTGTCCGCAAGATTAATACATCAGTATTTGCGCTGAGCAAAAAGACAATGTAAATTGCTGAACAAGCCGATTTTTTATCATCTTTTTTGATATTTTTAGTTTAGGAAAATGAAATGAGCCTTTTTATTTCGACTGCACACGCAGCTGGTGAAGCTGCACAACAACCAAGCTTAGTTGCTAACTTATTGATGATTGCAGTATTCATTGCAATTTTCTACTTCTTAATTTGGCGTCCTCAAGCAAAACGTGCGAAAGAACATCGCACTTTGGTTGAGAGCTTAGGCGTTGGCAGCGAAATCGTTTTTGCAGGCGGTTTAATGGGCCGTATTACTAAACTCGAAGGTGATTTCGCTGTGGTTGAATTAAACCGTGGCAACGAAGTTAAAATTCAGCGTGCAAGTGTGATTTCAGTATTACCTGAAGGCACTCTAAATAACCTTTAATTATAAAATAGTCGTGCAGCTGCACGACTTTTTTCATTTTAAGAAGAAAGCGAATGCGTTACCCAGCATGGAAATATTTACTCATTCTAGTTGTACTAGTCGTGAGTACATTATATGCCCTGCCAAGTTTGTATCCTGATGAACCAGCTGTCCAAATTTCTGGTGCAAAAGCTGGTTCTGTCATTGATGACACAGTGATTCAAAAAGCAGAGCAACTATTAAAAAGCAACAATATCCAATCCCACAATAACAGCTTTACTCAAAATGCTGCCCTTCTACGTTTAGACAGTTCTGAAGCCCAATTAAAAGCAAAAGATATCCTACGTGAAGGTCTGGGTGAAAACTATGTTGTTGCATTAAACCTCGCACCAACAACACCTGAATGGTTACAGAAAATCGGTGCACGACCAATGAAACTTGGTCTTGATTTGCGCGGTGGTGTCCACTTCCTCCTTGAGGTGGATATGGACAAAGCTATTGCGCAGCGTATGGAAACTTCGGCTGCTGATTTGCGACGCGAATTCCGTGAGAACAATATCAAATTCAATAGTCTTTCATTGAATAACAATGCGATCACTGTTCAATTTGCTAACAATGAAGATCGTGCAGCAGCGATGGATCAACTTCGTCGTAACGGCAATAAATATACTCAACAAGCACTTGCAACTGAAAATGGTGCCAGTCTTCGTTTAACCTATACAGACACCACGAAGCAAGAAATTCAGTCATATGCGTTAGATCAAAACTTAACAACACTTCGCAATCGTATTAATGAACTTGGTGTTGCAGAAGCATTGGTTCAAACCCAAGGTAGCAACCGTATTGTGGTTGAATTACCAGGTGTCCAAGACACAGCTGAAGCAAAACGTATCTTAGGTCGTACAGCAAACTTAGAATTCCGTTTGGTGTCTGATCTAAATGATCAATATATTGATCCTTATTCAGGGAAATATAATGGTCAACCCTTACCTCCAGGGACAGAAGTATTCGCCTATGAGTCTTTAGACAGTGGTCGTGAACTTTTACTTAACCGTAATCGTATTCTGACGGGTGAGCGTGTACAAAATGCTTCTTCAGGCTTTGGACAAGATAGTGGTACAGCAGAAGTTAACATTACCCTTGATAATGCAGGTGGTAAGTTAATGTCAGATGCGACTCGTAGCGCTGTTGGTAAGCGTATGGCGGTACTGTTCATTGAGAATAAACAACGTATCAGTTACGTTGAAGATCCTGAAACAGGTGCACAAACTGAAGTACGCACACCATATACTGAATCTGTCGTCATTAATGCAGCAAATATTCAAGCAGTACTGGGTTCACAGTTCCGTATTACTGGTTTAGATTCACCTCAAGAAGCAGCTGAGCTAGCTTTAATGCTTCGTGCAGGTGCGCTCGCTGCGCCAATGTACTTTGTTGAAGAGCGTGTTATCGGTCCAAGCTTAGGTCAAGAAAACATCGATAAGGGTGTACTATCCACTCAAATTGGATTCATCTTGGTCGCAATTTGGATGGTGGTATTCTTCCGCTTATTCGGTGTCATTGCGAACTTCGCTCTAGTATTCAACTTAGCAATGATCTTGACGGTTATGTCTTGGATCGGTGCTTCATTAACGCTGCCAGGTATTGCAGGTATCGTTATTACCATCGGTATGGCGGTGGATGCAAACGTTCTAATTTGCGAGCGAATACGCGAGGAAATCAAATGGGGAGCATCGCCTAAACAGGCGATTGTTGCAGGTTATGATCGAGCTTATAACACCATCTTTGACTCGAACTTAACCACATTCCTTGTTGCATTTATCCTCTTTGCCATTGGTACTGGTCCGATCAAAGGATTTGCCGTGACACTCATGATTGGTATTGTTTGCTCGATGTTTACTGCGATTACAGTAACCCGTGCAATTGTACAGATCATTTACGGTAAAAAACGTAACTTGAAAAAGTTGAGCATTTAGGAGATCTATCATGACTGAAAATACTCAACTCGAATCAAAACAATACGGCCGTCCAGACAACGAACGCGTAATTCCTTTCATGAAGATTGCAAAGCCAGCAGCTTGGCTTTCAATCATCCTGACTATTGCAAGTATCTTCTTTATCGCGACTAAAGGTCTGAATTTAGGATTAGACTTTACTGGCGGTGTTGCAGCTGAATTGAATTATGCCAATCCTGTAAAACCCTCTGAAGTGACGCAAGCATTAAGTGATGCGGGTTTTAATGATGCTGTTGTTCAAACCTTAGGTTCTGAACGAGATTTAATGGTTCGTATGCCCGTACAAGAAGATATTGAAGCGGAAGATCTAACCAAAGCAATTACCACCGCAGTTCAATTAGACAATAATACCGTGACTGTACCTAAGGTAGATGTTGTTGGTGGTCAAGTCGGAAACGAACTTTACATTAAATCAGCAGGTGCTGTGGCTTTGGCTCTGATTATCATGCTGATTTATGTGACGATTCGCTTCGAATTCAAGTTGGCAATGGGTGCAGTTCTATCGCTATTTCACGATATTATCGTGACTCTTGGTATTTTTGCATTGATGCAGTGGCCATTTGACCTAACCGTTTTAGCTGCTCTTCTAGCGATTATTGGTTTCTCATTAAACGATAATATTGTTGTCTCGGATCGTATTCGTGAGAACTTCCGTAAAATTCGTGGGGCAGAACCTCTTGAGATCATCAATATTGCATTGACTGAAACCTTACGTCGTACCATCCACACTTCGATGACGCTATTGCTTGTGGTCGTTGCTATGATGATCATGGGCGGCGATGGTTTGAAATGGTTCTCGATTGCAATGTTTGTCGGTGTTTTTGTCGGAACATATTCTTCGATTTATATCGGTACTGCATTTGCATTGTGGCGTGGTCTGAACCGCCAAGACTTTATTGTTCAAGTAAAACCTGAATTTGAAGAGGAAGAAGAAATTCCTCAATAAACATTCAATACAAAAAGCCCATCAAATGATGGGCTTTTTTAATGTTGAGTGATTTGAATTTGAGGAATTGCAAAACCACGGCAAGAGTATTCACTTCGCCATGCGACTGTCAGCATACAATCCATGATTTCAAAATTCTGATAAGCAAATACCCCTAAGACTGGATGCTCACAAACCCCACCCATGTGTGTGGTATGGGCATTGGTATTCAACTCATTTAAGCTCATACGGATTCCCATCCCATGTGCCTTCAAAATTGCTTCCTTAATGGTCCAGACTTTAAACCAATAGCGAGAATCAAAATCCAATTCTGCCCATATCGCATATTCCAGTGGATGAAATGCATGTTTGGCTAAAGCTTCGAATCGAATTGATCGATTCAGCTCCTCAATATCCACACCCAAATCTCGAATATGATGTGATGTAACTAAAGCATAATAATGTTGACTATGACTATGGTTAAACTCAAAGTTTGAGATTTTTTTCAAAAAAGGTTTTCCATCTTTCGTTTGGTCAATATCCTCATTTATTATTGTTTTATTTAATTTACTTCCTAGTAAGCAGTTACGATATTGGTGAATCATTTTTTTTCTAAGACTGATTTCTTCAGTACGTGTTAGATTTTCAGGAACTTGAAAAAAAGAAGAAATTTTAGAAATATCAATTTGAATATGACGGGTCATAATAACGTTCTCAGTGATTCCATTTATCTTAATTTATTCGCATGATAAAAAAAGCCCAAACTTCACATTTGGGCTTTCTGGACTAAATTTACAATTGATTAACCGCGTTTGAACTTCTTCTCGGCTTTCTTAAACTTCTGTACATAACGACGTTTACGTGCCGCAGTACGCTCGTCAATTTGAGATTTACGACCTTCAAATGGGTTCTCTGAAGTTTTAAATTCAATTTTTACAGGTGTACCCTCTAGTTTATACACTTTACGGAACACGTTTTCTAAGTAACGACGATAGTCAGCTGGGGTTTTATCAACTTTATTACCGTGAATCACAATCGTAGGCGGGTTTTGACCACCGATATGCGCATAACGCATTTTAATTGCACGGCCTTGAACTTTAGGTGGATGATGCGCGTCTGTTGCATCTTTTAAGATCTCAGTGATTTTCGCTGGAGATACTTTCAAACGTGAAGATTCGTATGCACGGTGGATTGAAGGATAAAGCTCACCCACACCTGTACCATGCAAAGCAGAAATTAAATGGATTTTTGCCCATGGAATAAAGTCAAAACGACGCTCAACATCCAATTTACATTGTTTGCGATCATATTCTGACATATTGTCCCATTTATTGATCGCAATCACCATCGCACGACCAGCTTCAATCGCATATCCAATCAAATGCAAGTCTTGCTCAACAATACCTTCACGCGCATCAACAACAACAACAACAACGTTGGCATCTTTCATTGCTTGTAAAGTCTTTACGATTGAGAATTTCTCAATCATTTCATCCACTTTGCCTTTACGACGAACACCAGCAGTGTCAATGAGCGTATATTTTCGACCATCACGCTCAAATGGGATGTAAATTGAGTCACGTGTAGTACCAGGCTGGTCAAAAGCAACGACACGTTCTTCACCTAACAGGCGATTAACTAATGTTGACTTACCTACGTTCGGACGACCGATAATCGCTAGACGGAGCCCAGTATCTTCATCACGCTGTTCACTTAGGTCATCTTCTGGTACATCTTCAAGTACTTCTTCGAGCATTTGTTGAACACCACGCCCATGGCTTGCAGCCACTTGCATCGGTTCCCCCATACCCAACTTAAAGAACTCAACCAATGCTGCCTCTGCATGGACACCATCGACTTTGTTGGCAACTAAAAATACTTTTTTACCGAGTGTACGTAACTCACGCGCAATCTGTTCATCAGAAGCTAGAAGACCTGCACGCGCATCGACAACAAAGATAATCATATCTGCTTCATGAATCGCAGTTTTAGACTGCTCTGCCATGTAAGAGTCGATCCCACCTTCGTTTTCACCGATACCGCCAGTATCTACAACGATAAATGATTTATTTTGATAAACTGCATCACCATATTTACGGTCACGAGTAAGACCGGCAAAGTCTGCAACAAGCGCGTCACGACTTTTGGTAATCTGGTTAAACAGCGTTGATTTTCCGACGTTCGGACGACCAATGAGCGCAATAACGGGTTTCATAGATTAACCTTTAACAAGATCAGCCAACTCAATTGGCCTGAACATCAGAAACTGTGGAAGAAGTTAGACGAATCATCTACTTAAAAATAAAAATGTCGGGGTCTGAAAATTCAACACCCCGAACTTAAAATATGTATTCAGCGACTAGTTTACCATAAGCAGAGAAAAAATTAACGATTCTGCCAAATTGTAAGTGCGCCTGTACGTGTCACTGAGTAAAGCTGATTGTTCACTACACGCAACGAACGTACTTCACCACGCGTTTTTTCGCGACCAACAAGTTGACCATTTTTAGGATCTACAAGGTGGAGTACCCCCTCATAATCACCTACCACTAAATACTGACCCAACATTACGGGGTTGCTTAATTGACGGTTAAGCAATTGATCATTAGTCCATAACGGCTGACCCGTCACCAGATCAAACGATACAATTTTACCATCTGTTTGCGTGACGAAGACTTGGCGACCTGCAACTTCAGCACGGTTAATACTGCTTGCATCTTCACTCCAAATCACACGTTGCGAAACTAGATCTAGTACAGTGACTTGGCCTTGATAGCTAGTGGTTACAACCAATTGTCCTGCAACGATTGGATCTGCATCCACATCAACTAAACGCTGTATATCAGAACGACCATCGCTGACTGCCACACGTCTTTGCATACGCAAAGTTCCAGTGAGACTATCAATTGCGTACACGTATGCATTTGACGAGGCCACTAACACTGTTCGTGGGTCTAAGCGCACAGGTGAAGCTTGACCGCGTAAGCTCAATTGTTCGTTTGGCATACGATAGGTCCACACTTGTTGACCTGTTTTTTCATCCAGACCAAACACCGTACCGTCATTTGCAACAACGATCACTCGACCAGTCTGAATAAGCGCCGCACTCAAAATTGCACCACTTAATTGCGCCGTCCAACGGATATCACCCGTTTTTTGATCGAGAGCAAACAGTTTACCTTTCTTGTTGCCGACGATCACTAACCCATTGGCCGCTTCAACACCTGAACTTAAACCAAGCTTTGTAACTTTTTTTTCCCAGACACGCTGCTTACCTTGATATGCAGAAACCTCTCCCTTAGGATCTAAAAAGTATAAAACACCTTGATCATTCGCCATTCTCAAACGCAATGGATCAGCAGCATCAGTCGCTGAAACGTTATGTGAAAAAATAGGTGCTAAGCTCACCGATTGCTGAATTTTAGGCAACGGATTAGGTTTCACCTTTTCTTCTTTCACCGTATTGCTTGTACACGCCGTTAGTGCACACGACAATGTCGCTAGAACAAAAGAAATTTTATACTTTCTATCCATTAAGACTCATCCGTTTGTATATCTAAAATTGGGCGCTCAATTTCAGGATCTTCTACTAATATGCCAACACTTTCGAGTTTAATTTGTAAGATTTGGCGTTCTTGTTTAGTTGCAATTAAGTTATCCCACGCGCTCTGATAAGCTTTTTTCGCATTTTCAATATCATTCTTAGCAATATAAATATCGCCACGTGCTTCATCTACAGTTGTTTTGAAAGCGGGCAAAGTCAAACCAGACAATGTTTTTAAAGCCTCATCATATTTTTTTTGTGCCAGTTGAGCATCTGCTAAACGAAGCTTAATGATGTGTTGTAAACCTTCATCTTTGATTTGAGCATTTTCAATTTTTTTCAATTCACGTTCAGCTTTGGCATAATTCTCTTGATCATAAGCCAATTTTGCCATTACAAATTGCGTTTGAACCGCATGAATCGAATCAGGATTTTCTTTTACAATTTTTTCAGCAGTTCCATCCAAAGCAGTCGTTACTTTAGGATCAGTTGTTGCAGCTTTCGCTTCATCAACTAAGAGCTGTACTTTAGCAGTCTGTATTTGATCTTCTGCTACGTTTTTCTTCTTCCAATATTCCCATCCGAAAAAGGCGATCAGGGCAAGAAGAATCAGCGTAATCAACGCCGATCCATATTTCTTAAAAAACGACTTTGCTGTATGCAGTTGTTCATCGTCAGTCATTGCGCTCATATGATCGCCCTTTCCTTATGTTCTTAAATTTATTTTGAAGATAGTTTATCAATGATGAACGGCACAATGTCATTGACCGCTACTTGTGTCTGCTCTGCTGTAGCCAACTCTTTGACTGAAAGTTGTTGCGCCTCAGCTTCACGCTCACCAAAGATTAAGGCATAAATTGCACCAGACTGATCCGCTTTTTTCATTTGACTTTTCATCGAGCCTTGAGAACCAAGTTTCAGACGTACTGAACTGCTTGCAGCTTCAAGTTGATCTCGAATTTGCTCAGCCAAAACTAAAGCTTTACCTTGCATCGCAGGATCTGCAAGTAAAAATACTTCACAATCACGTACTGGTGTATTGTCTTCTACTTGTTCTAAAAGAAGCAACAAACGCTCAATACCCATTGCAAAACCAACCGCAGGAACCGATTGATCTGGTTTACCTTTTAACTGACCCACTAAACCATCATAACGACCACCAGCACAAACCGTACCCTGTGAACCGAGATGTGTCGTCGTCCATTCAAATACAGTTTTATTATAGTAATCCAAGCCACGAACCAACTTTTGGTTAATGACAAATGAAATACCTGCATCGGTTAGATATTGCTGTAATTGTTGGAAATGTGCCAGCGTCTCTTCACCCATAAAGTCATGAAGTTTAGGCGCATTTTCTAAAATGCTTTGAGTTTTTGCATCTTTAGAGTCCAAAATACGCAGTGGATTCGTCGTTAAACGACGCTGCGAATCTTCATCTAAATCTGACTTATGTGATTCTAAAAACTCAACCAAGGCTGCGCGATAAGCTGCACGCTCATCTGACTCACCTAAAGTATTGAGCTCTAATTGAACTTTGTCCGCAACACCCATCCGTTTCCACAGACGCGCAGTCATCAAAATCAGTTCAGCATCTTGATCAGGAGTTGCAACACCAAACGTTTCCACACCAAATTGATGGAATTGACGGTAACGACCTTTTTGCGGTTTTTCATAACGAAACATCGGTCCAATATACCAAACACGCGGTGTCGCACCACGAAGCAAATTATGTTCGAGCATAGCACGTACACAACCCGCAGTACCTTCAGGACGTAAAGTCAAAGACTCAGGAGGATTACCTTTATCTAAAAACGTATACATCTCTTTTTCAACGATATCCGTTGCATCACCAATAGAACGCTTGAACAAGTTTGTCTGTTCAACCATCGGCAAACGAATTTGTTGATAGCCATAGGCATCCATCAAACCAGACAGATGCTGTTCAAGACGTCTCCAAGCTGGGGTTTGCGTTGGGAGAATGTCATTAAAACCTTTGATTGCGACGATTGAACTCATGATCTACTCAGAAAAACCTGTGCGAATAATCTCTTTTGATTTAGCTTTTTCAAGCTCGTTAACACGTTGACGAACCATATTTTCGATTTCGTCAACTAATTGATTTGTGTCAATTAAATGACTCTTTTCACCATTACGATACACCAGTGAACGTGGACTTGCACCCACTACACCAATATCAGCTTCTTTAGCTTCACCAGGACCGTTGACTTTACACCCGATGACAGAAACATCCATTGGAGTACGTACATCTTCCAAACGCTCTTCAAGCATTTGCATCACTTTAATGACATTAAATTCTTGACGTGAACAACTTGGGCAAGCAATAAAGTTAATACCATTTGAACGTAAGCCCAAAGATTTAAGAATATCAAAACCAATTTTGATTTCTTCCTCAGGTTCCGCTGCTAATGAAATTCGCATGGTGTCGCCAATGCCTTCCATTAACAATCCGCCCAGTGCAATTGCCGACTTCACCGAACCAGTACGGTAAATTCCAGCTTCAGTCACTCCTAAATGTAACGGGTTGTCAATTTGTTTTGACAACAAGCGATAAGCATCCATCGTCAAAAAGACATTCGATGCTTTCACTGACACTTTAAACTCTTGGAAATCCAAACGATCTAAAATATCAATATGACGCATTGCTGACTCAAGCAAAGCTTGACCTGTTGGCTCACCATATTTCTTTTGAATATCTTTTTCGAGAGAGCCTGCATTGACACCAATTCGCATTGAAATATCGTTGTGACGAGCCGCAGCAACTACTTCGCGAATTTTTGCTTCTGAACCGATATTCCCCGGGTTGATACGCAGACAATCTGCACCCAAATCTGCAACAGCCAAAGCAATTTTATAGTCAAAATGGATATCGGCAACGAGTGGAACTTGCACTTGTTTACGGATTTCTCCAAAAGCAGCAGCGGCTTCCATACTCGGTACAGACACACGCATAATATCCGCACCAGCATCCACACAACGTTGAATTTGTGCAACTGTTGCAGCTACATCACAAGTTTCAGTATTGGTCATGCTTTGAATACTGATTGGCGCATCGCCACCCACATACACAGAACCTACGCGAATTTTACGTGTTGGTTTGCGTCGAATCGGATTCTCGATCATCGTTTTACCTTTAACCCATTAACGTGATAAACGGAATTCAGCTTTTCCGTTTACGGTATATGGTGACAATGAAATATTTTCATTATTTAAACTTAATGAAACGGCTTGAGCATCATCTAATCGAATTTGGAATGGAGACTGTCCATTCAAACTAATCGCAGTTGATTGGCGTCCAGTTGCTAAAACCTTACCTGTACTGTCCACAATGTGTACCGATGTAGGACGACTAAAACTGAGATTCATCGTATCGCCTGATACTGCTTCAGTCGTGCCTGTACCATTATTTAAGGTCAGAATTTGGACATTATTGGACTGATTCGTATCAGTATTTGACGAATCGCCTTTAGCCGCCCATTTTTGGATTGCGGAGATTAATAGCCAAGCCACGCCCAAAATAATTAACGCAATCACGATGCGTTTAATCCACTTGCGATTACGTACGCTTTTCGAGCCAGGAAGTTTCCCCATAATTTTAATTGGAGAATTGTTCAAAGCATGGTTTGGCAGTAAACCTGTATCATTTTGATAGATTTCATCAAAACGTTGAATCAAAGCAGAGGCATCAACTTTGAGATACTTCGCATACGAACGATAATATCCCTTAATGAAAGTCGCTTCTGGCAACGATTTGTATTCGTCTTGCTCTAACGCTTCAAGCGTTTTTACTGGCATTTTCAAATCACCAGCAACTTTGACCAGATCACGTTGTTGAGAAATACGGATTTGACGCAAATACTCGCCAGGGCGTTGAATATTTCCTAAAGCATTAGGTGCTACGTTTGAACCAGTAGGTTGCTGTGAATTAGGATTTACTTCCATACGGCCTCAGTATTGAACTGTAATTGCAAATAACGTTGAAATTCTTGACTATTTGGAAATAAAGTACGCAACTGATTCACCAGCACATACATTCCCGTTCTATCACCATTGGCACGTGCGATACGTAAACCAATCCAGAGTGCTCGCGCACCTTGATTTTGCTGGCCAACTTTGAGTACAAATTGCTCATATAGCTGACGCGCGGCAATATTATTCTTTTGCAGATAAAATATCTCTGCTAACTCTATCATTGAAACAGTCGAGTCACGATTGACTTGCAGTGCTTGTTTGAACGTTTTTTCAGCATTCGGTATATCCCCTAGAATGAGATAAATCCGTCCAAGGTTTTCTAATGCACGATGACGTTGGTCATATCCAAGCGTTGCGCCTGCAATTGCAAGCTGTTTAACAGCATCATTATATCGTTTCACTTGATACAAATACGTACCATAGTTGTTACGTGCTTGCGCATTTTTAGGATCAATTGAAATAGCACGAGAAAAATAATGATCTGCACGTTGCATGTTGATGTCACTTCCTTCTTGCTGAAGCAACACCCCCATCATCATATTTGCAGTTGAATCGCGCGAATTAACCTCTAATGCCTGATCAAGCACACGTTTGGCAGCATCTAAATTCCCATTCCGAATATATTCAGCCGCCATTTGGGTACGAACTTTCACTGATTTCTCAGGATCCTTTTTGCTCGTATCGCCACTGGTAGTTTGGCATCCAAAGAAAAGCAATCCAGATAAAGCGACTGTCATCGTCATGACTATTTTTTTATACATCGGCTTGCTCAAATGATGCCTCCCTCTTCTTAATCATTCACATCTAAATGATACAACTAGCCTTGTGAACGCATAATTTCATTACGTTCTAGCACTTTTTTCTTCCATTGTTCTGCACGACGAGTACGGTCAGCCACTTGACCTACCAATTGACCACAAGCTGCGTCAATATCATCCCCACGTGTCTGACGAATCGTACACACAAAACCAGCATCAGACAAAGTTTTTTGGAAAGAAATGATGCGATTTCGGCTCGAACGCCCGTATGGTGCATGTGGGAATGGATTAAATGGAATCAAGTTAATTTTACTTGGTAAATTTTTCAACAACTTAATCATCTGCTGTGCATGTTCAGGATGATCGTTGACCCCTTCTAACATGACATACTCAATTGTGACATGCTTACGTGCACTTTCATTACCATCTTTAGTGATGTAACGCTGACACGCTGCAATGAGTTGGTCTAACGGATATTTTTTATTAATTGGTACTAATTCGTTACGTAACTCATCATTGGTTGCATGCAATGAAATTGCAAGAGCAACATCGATGTCTTGAGCCAATTGATCTATCTTCGGCACAACCCCTGAAGTTGACAGTGTGACACGGCGTTTAGACATTCCATAGGCGAAATCATCAAGCATGATACGCATTGAGTTAAGCACAGCATCATAGTTCAGTAATGGCTCGCCCATACCCATCATTACCACGTTGGTCACAGAACGCTCACGCTCAGCAACAGGCACATCTTCCATATAGGAATAGTTCGCCATCCACAACTGACCAATGATTTCAGCCTGTGTTAAATCGCGTTGGAAACCTTGTTTTCCTGTTGAACAGAACGAACAGTCCAAAGCACAACCGACTTGTGATGAAATACATAAGGTTTTACGCGAACCCGTTTTATCCTCAGCAGGAATCAGTACTGTTTCAACCAAAGAACCCGCACCATCACCTACACGGAATACCCACTTACGCGTTCCATCTTTAGAATAGTTTTTATGCACGACTTCTGGTGCTTTAATTTCACAAATCCTTTCAAGTTTTTCACGTAATTTCCCTGAAATATTGGTCATTTCAGCAAAATCAGTAACGAAGAACTGATGAATCCATTTCATCACCTGACCCGCACGGAACTTTTTCTCCCCCATATCCTCAAAGAATTTTTCCATTTGCGGACGTGACAGGCCAAGTAAATTCACTTTCTGTACAGTATCAGCCTGCTGTACTTGAACAGTAGTGGGCTGTTGTTCATCTAAATTGACGGATGAAGCGACAACTTCAGAATTCATGAGTATTACCTAAACCATAATGTGGGATAAAAGAACATGCTCAATTTTCAAGCAATAAAATCTTTCAGAAATAAAAAAACCAGATAAGCAGTATAGCACTTATCTGGTTTGAATACTGCGAATTAACGAGTACGTGGAGCGATCTCAGTTTGAGCGAAGAAGTAGTTAACTTCACGATCAGCAGATGCTACAGAGTCAGAACCGTGAGCAGCATTTTCGTCGATGCTTACAGCGAAGTCAGCGCGGATTGTACCTGGAGCAGCTTCTTTAGGGTTAGTAGCGCCAAGGATGTCACGGTGAGCAAGAACTGCGTTTTCACCTTCAAGAACTGATACAACAACTGGACCAGAAGTCATGAACGCAACGAGGTCAGCAAAGAAACCACGTTCTTTGTGCTCAGCATAGAAGCCTTCAGCTTCAGCTTGAGTTAAATGTTTCATTTTAGTCGCAACGATTTTAAGACCAGCTTTTTCGAAACGAGCAAAGATGTCACCGATGTGGTTTTTAGCAACTGCATCTGGTTTAACGATAGATAAAGTACGTTCAATAGCCATGATTGGCTCCTTTAGTCAAATTGACATGAAAATTTTGGCGCATTATACCGAATAATGCGCGATTATCTGCTTTTCGCGTGTAAAAAAATGGTTTTTTTCGATCGATGAATTATCGAGCTTCGTCAATCCAAGCCATTTGAATTGCTTCTAACAATCCTTCTGTTGATTTGTTTGGATCATCTTCGAATTCTGGAAGCGCACAAACCCATGCATGAAGATCAGTAAAACGGATCCATTGTGGATCTACATCTGGATAGGCTTCATACAGTTCAATTGCGATATCAAGGGTGTCTGTCCAACGTAAACCCATACTTATTCCTAAATCATCTTTGGTGAATTCATGGCTTAATTTTAGCAAAAAGCAAATCAAGACGTACAATTATATTGCTTTTGTACGCCTTATCATGCAATCAACATACCCTCACAATATGATATTCAATGCTGGAGCAGCCAAGATAATACCACTCGCAACCATCACCCCAATTAAGGCACCCACTAAAACATCAGTTGGGTAATGCAATCCCAATACCATGCGCGACAACGCAACCAAAATGGTAAATGGCATCATCATCACCAGCAAGACAGGCTCTACATAACCCAATACGATTGTTGCCATTACTGCATGCAATGTATGACCAGAAGGAAAACTAAAATGATCTAGTGGTCTTTCGCCAATATGAATAACTTGGTGAACTTGGTATGGTCGTGGACGTACTGTTTTTGTTTTTAAAATTTTATAAATCAGCGTACCTAACGAAGCAGCAACAACAATATATAAAATTTGAATAGTGTATTGCGGTCCTTGCAGTAGCCATACTAACGCCACCATCATGTACCAAAAAACACCATCTCCGAGCCGACTAATAATTTTAAATATGAGCGCAATACTTTGTGTATGCGATAGATTATTGAAATAGAGACATCCTCTTAGATCAAGATCGAGTATTTTTATTTTGGTATTTTTAAAATTCATTTCACTCTACTCCTATCGTTCAGGCCGTGAGCGTTTTCTGCTGCACGACACGATAAAATGCATGTTCGAGTTGTTTAACTGGATGTTGCCATCCGACTTGTTGTACTTTTTTCATTGCCTGCACCCCCATTGCATGCAAGCGTTTGTTTTGGGGCAGATTAACAATATATTGAACCAAAGTTGCAGGCTCACCCAAAGGTGCTAACCATGCTGTTTCCGCATCTAAATACTGCTTAGCACAAGCATAATCATAAGCAACGACAGGCAATGCACTCGCCATCGCTTCAAGCACGACATTGCCAAATGTCTCTACTTGACTGGCAAAAACAAATACATCTGCGCTTGCAAATGATTCAGCAAGATTTGTACCACTTAAGCTTCCAGTAAAGATGATATCGGTATGTTTGCTCTGACGAACCAAACGCGAATAATCGGGCCCATCCCCCACGATGACCAACTTAAATCTGCGCGTTGTTTGTGTTTTAAGTTTTAAATAGGCATCAATTAACACCTGAATTTCTTTTTCAGGTGAAACACGACCAACATAAAGTAGCACAGTTGTATTCTCACAAGCATCCCATTGTCGTCTGAGTTGTACACTTCGAAAAGTAGGTGAAAACTTTTCAACATCCACCCCAGTCTTAATCACTTCAACTTGACATGTAACACCAAAGTTACGTATCGCATCAGCCGAGTCCTGACTTGGTACACAGGTCAATTGCGTATTGTTATGAAACCATTTGAGATAGTGTTGAATCGGCTTGACCATAAAAGCAAGATCATAAAAACGACTAAAGTCATGAAAAGCAGAATGAAAACCACTACTCACAGGAATCTTTTTGTTTTTTGAGAGCTGAAGTACCGCTAAACCTAATGGTCCTTCCGTCACGATATGCACCAAATCTGGTTGAAATTCATCAAAAGCTTTAGCCACTTTGCCATACTGTGGCCAGCCAAATTGCATATGGGCATACTTCGGAATGGTTTGACCATTCACCAAACACTCACGGTTCGGAGAAAATTCCGAACATATTTGTTTTTGTGAAGGTCGTACCAATAGAATTTTGTGACCAAGCTTCTGTAAACCTTTGCAAATCTGTAGTAAAGACAATGAAACACCATTCAGTTCTGGCGGCCATGTCTCCGTAACGACAGCTATTTTTAATCTAGATCGCCCCAATTGCTCAAGCACCGATACATCCCGATCGGAGTTTTGATTTTTAAATTTTAGCCTCTGGTGATCATATTGCGTTGTCGATCTAGGCAATACAGTGTCCATGATTCCCATCATCACACCTCTTTTGTATTTTTTTCATACTTTTACTTTAGAGATGGATCATTTCATTATGATGATGATTTCATTAAATACTTGTCATAATTAGAATAGATGACTGATTCACCGACTACCCTCAAACACGCGACAAGAATCTACGAATTCAAGATAACTTAGTGAAATAAAGTACGATGCACAGCAAAAAATAACGTTTGCTCAAAATCAATAACAGGTTTCAACCATCCTGTTGCAGCAACTGCAAGATGCGCTTTCTCACCCATTATTTTTAAATCAGGTTGATTCAATGTTGCTGTCATTGCTCGTTCGAACATATCTAGATCACCAAGAGGGATCAGCCATCCCGTTTCATTGTGCACAACATGCAGTTTGGCACATGCATAATCATAAGCCACCACAGGCAAGCCACTTGCCAATGCTTCAAGGGCGACATTTCCAAAGGTTTCAACTTGACTTGGAAAGATAAACACATCTGCACTGGCATATGCACATGCCAAATCATCACCAGTCAAACTTCCCATAAAAATAATATCAGGGTGATGATTCGCAAGAGCTTCAAGCCTTACTCGATCTGGTCCATCTCCGACAATGACCAATTTAGTATGATGCTCAACCTCACCTTGCATTTTCAAAAAAGTCCGAATAATCAGGTCTACTTCCTTTTCAGGTGACAACCGACCAACAGAAATCAGTACTCGTGTATGCTCATTTGCGTCCCATTGATCTCTGAGCAACTCCGATCTTTTATTCGGATTAAACAATTGGGTATCAACACCTCTCCCCACCACCCTTAACTCACCACTTACTCCCATTTGTTTTAAAGCATGCTGTGTATCTAAACTTGGCACACAAGTCACGTCTGTCTTATTGTGAAACCATGTTAAATACTTTGAGATAGGTTTAACGAAAAAAGGAAACTCAAAGTATCGACTAAACTCTTGAAAAGCAGAGTGAAAACCACTTGAAACAGGAATATTCTGAGATTTAGCCACCATTAGACTCGCAAATCCCAATGGTCCCTCTGTCACAATATGCACAACATCTGGCTGAAATACCTCAACTGCTTTTGAGATTTTAGAAAACTGTGGCCAACCAAACTGTAAGGTGGGATATTTCGGAATCGCCTGAGCATGCACCCAACACTCTGCATCAGGTTTAAACCGTTTACATTTCACTTTGGGTTGAGGACGTATCAACAAAATTTGATGACCTCGCTTCTGCAATCCCAGACATAAATTCATCAGTGAGTTTGCAACACCATTAATCTCTGGTGACCATGTCTCAGTCACAATGGCAATTTTTAATTGAGGATGTCGTTTAGGCTGATCAGCATCAGGAAGAAGAATAAAATCCTCAAATGACGTATTTTTTTTAATGTCCAATAATTCAAATAATTTTTTTTGTTGTGTTGCTTGTAAATTCAGGAGTGCCATCATCACACCTTTTATTAATGTTATCCCTAAAATTTATAAGAACATAATGTCAATATGATGATGGTTTCATGACAGCTTTGTCATAAGGCTCATTCAGATTTTCACATTTTTAAGACTCTTGCTCTTGACCAGAGTTCACTGGTGGTTCTTCAATCCGTTTTTCCAAGTTTTATCCTTGAAGTGCTACAGAGGATTCTGATGATGTTCGTTCTGCTAATTGTTTAGTTTCTTGTTCAGCATTAACTGCAACTGGTTTCAAAATGCCTTCAACAATTACATAAACCTGTCCATTAGAAAAATCGATGTGCTGTTTATCACCATGTAATAGTGCAAATCCAATGATTTGCTCGTACTGATCTGTACGTTTAAATTTTTGTTGAACAGAATCATAAATCCAGTAAATAAAACGACGATCTTGAAGCGTTTTATCCTCTGACAGATCAGAGAGCACTACATCATAGTAACCATCAAAATTTACATCCATATAACCAATACTATTGGGAAACGATTGAAAGCCTTCAAGTATTTGCATGCTTTTTTGATTGGCTTTATCAAACACCTCGATACGTGTCATTAATCGTTTGAAAGGATGTTCAGATTTAGATATGCCATAGAAATTAAAACTCACATCAGGCATATTTTTTACTTTAAAAGCAGGCTCGAATTTCTTTATTCGAATCACACCCGCATGATTGACCAAAGTAGATTTAAATACATTCGTTTTATAGTTAAGCTGTCCTTTCAAGTCTTGAATTGCATTTGAATCATCACTCAGTTGTTCTGCTTTTAAAAAAACTTGATCGCCTTTTTGCTCCCCTTTAAATTGGATAGTGACGTTGTCTTTGAGGGAAGTAAGCGTTGCATTTGGATGAAGCACATCCATCTAAAGACTCAAAAAATATTCGTTATCTGTTGACCTTAATAATCGCTGCATTGATACGCGAACATTATCTAAGACAAGCTCAGCATCACTATTTGGTTTTTTTTGTTCGATATCAGTTGTTCGTTGCACCAACCCACAGATGGCCAAGATCGCCAATAAGTAACATACAAACGATAATTTCATCCCCAACCTCAATCCTTGAGTCGTAAGTGTTATTTTTCAAATAATCATTATTATATTTAGCCCAGCTGCATTCGGATATAACTTAATCTACCTGTCATTGAGTTATTTTTTAATGACTTTTTTGCCAAGAAAACTTCCCTTTTTTATTAGATGAACCATAAATTTGCTATTAAAACTAAATATCACTTTTCTTTAAACTCCATGATTCATAGTCAACAGTGGCTCTTTTTATTTTGATTCCTCTTAATCTACAATTTCCAACTAATCCATTAAAAGAGTCTCTTGGTGAATTAAACACATTTTCTTGCTTTGAGTTAAATACATCATCACTTCTTTTTAATCTAGAAAGGGTCTTTTCACCAATATAAATTTCTTTGATGGCAGATGATGTAAAGTGAAATAAATATAACGGTCTAAAATCATGAATCACACAAGACCAATTTTGATTGCTAAAATCTTTTTTATCATTATAGGTTTTACCTGCATAGCTGATTAAGTCAGCTCTTTTTAGATTTTTGACTACTCTTACTTCGTGCTCATACAGCCAACAAATTTGCTTATGTAAAAAAGCTCGTTTTAATAAATGACCGCAGCTTTTATTTAGCGAATAGTATTCATCATTGCCTATATTTAGCAAATCATCCTGATTCGGAATATAATTACTTTCAGGCTCTTGTTCAAAATATTCCATTTTTCCTTGATGAGCTTTAATAATAAAGCCTTCATCATTAAAACCAGCTTCATCTACGTCAAATCCAATAGCCAATCCAGTATGAGAGGCGCCATAATGCGCCCACATAAGTGGGTCTAAAGGATTCATTGTGAGACTAAGCGAGGCATATTTTTTTGAAAAATTATTACGAAAAGCACTGTTTTGCCCTCCTTTACTGAGGAAGCCATCTCTATCTTTAAAACCAAATGCAGTGCTTTCAAAAGGATCATTAAAATCATTGAGGTGAGTAAACCCTATCGTATTATTTTCTAAAATTCTTAACCCAGAATCAAAACTCACATATTTATATAAAATCATTTTTCTTATCCAATAAAAACAACCCCGCTTTCGCAGGGTTTTATAGCATAAAAATCAGCTAGATAAGAAAATTTGTTTTCTCTTGATCAACGATTTTGTTTGTTTGAATCCAAGGTACGAAAGAGACATAAAGCGATGCTTTATTTCTCTTTAGGCACGTATCAATATTACAGCTATAAATTAAGACATAAAAAAAGCCCCTGTTAAAAACAAGGGCTTTTTGACTTAGAAATTAGAACTTAGTTCTTTTCTTTATCAACGATTTTGTTTGCTTGAATCCAAGGCATCATCGCACGCAATTTAGCACCAGTTACTTCGATACCGTGAGCAGCATTTTGACGACGACGAGCAGTCATAGATGGGTAGTTCAACGCACCTTCTTGGATGAACATCTTCGCATATTCACCAGATTGAATACGTTTAAGCGCATTGCGCATCGCTTCACGAGACTGTTCGTTGATTACTTCAACACCAGTAACGTATTCACCGTACTCAGCATTGTTAGATACAGAGTAGTTCATGTCCGCGATACCGCCTTCGAACATTAAGTCAACGATCAATTTAAGTTCGTGTAGACATTCGAAGTAAGCCATTTCTGGCGCATAACCAGCTTCAACAAGAGTTTCGAAGCCCATTTTAACCAATTCAACAGCACCACCACAAAGAACTGCTTGCTCACCGAAAAGGTCAGTTTCAGTTTCTTCACGGAAAGAAGTTTCGATAATACCTGTACGACCACCACCAACACCTGAAGCGTAAGAAAGCGCAAGGTTACGTGCATTACCAGAAGCATCTTGGTGAATCGCGATAAGATCAGGAACACCTGAACCACGTTGATATTCAGAACGTACAGTGTGACCAGGTGCTTTTGGAGCAACCATGATTACGTCTAAGTCAGCACGTGGAACAACTTGGTTATAAAGAACAGAGAAACCATGAGCAAATGCAAGAGTAGCACCTTGCTTGATGTTTGGCTCAATTACATCACGGTAAAGTTGAGCTTGGAATTCATCTGGAGTCAAGATCATTACTACGTCAGCTTGAGCTACAGCAGCAGGAACTTCAGCAACTTTAAGACCAGAATTTTCAGCTTTTTTCCAAGAAGCAGAACCAGCACGTAAACCAACAGTTACGTCAACGCCAGAATCTTTAAGGTTAAGCGCGTGAGCGTGACCTTGTGAACCGTAACCAATGATTGCTACTTTCTTAGATTGGATGATAGATAAGTCGCAGTCTTTATCATAAAAAATTTGCATTGCTGTCTCCGCTAAAATGCTTTGGCTTCCGTTTGATTAGCGAATGTTAATGTGGTTCGCCAACCCCCTCCTCTCGGAGGAGGGAAGAATTTGTTAATAAAAAATTAGATTGTTAAAACTTTTTCGCCACGTGCGATACCAGACACACCTGAACGTACAACTTCAAGAATGGTATTCTCTGCCAAAGCATCAATAAAACCATCAATTTTCTCAGTTGTACCCGCGATTTGAATCGTGTAAGTCGTTGGTGTTACATCCACGATTTGTCCGCGGAAGATATCTGCTGTGCGTTTAATTTCAGCACGCGCAGAACCCAAAGCTTTTACTTTGATTAACATCAATTCACGTTCAATGTGTGAACCTTCAGAAAGGTCAACCACTTTAACCACTTCAACAAGTTTGTTGAGTTGTTTTGTGATTTGCTCAATCTTGTGATCATCACCATAAGTCGTCAATGTCAAACGAGACATTGTTGGGTCTTCTGTTGGCGCAACGTTCAAAGTTTCAATGTTATAACCACGTTGTGAGAACAAACCCACTAAACGTGAAAGCGCGCCAGATTCGTTCTCAATGAGAACAGAGATGATATGTCTCATGCTGTGCGCTCCCCTTTAGATAACCACATATCTGTCATAGATTGACCCGCGATTAACATCGGATAAACATGCTCAGTACGGTCAACCATCACGTTGATGAATACACATTTATCATTAATCGCCATTGCTTCTGCAAGCTTCGATTCAAGCTCATCCGCATGATCAATTTGAATACCTACATGTCCGTAAGCTTCCATCAACTTCGCAAAGTCAGGCAATGACTCAACATATGAACTTGAGTGACGACCTTCATAATTCATATCTTGCCATTGCTTCACCATACCTAAAGCACGGTTGTTTAAGCACAAGATTTTAACATTTAGGCCATATTGCTTACATGTTGAGAGCTCTTGGATACACATCTGAATGGATGCTTCACCTGTAATACAAACAACTTGTTGGTCAGGGAATGCAAGCTTAGCCGCCATCGCATATGGAAGACCAACACCCATCGTGCCTAAGCCACCTGAGTTAATCCATTGACGTGGACGTGTGTATTTGTAATACAACGCACCAAACATCTGATGTTGACCAACGTCAGAAGTGATGATTGCTTGGCTGTTCGTTACTTTATCTAAAGCTTGAACAACTTGTTGAGGTTTCATCGTACCGTCAGTTGGTTTTTCATATTTCAAACCATGAACCTGACGCCACTCATTGATTTGTTTCCACCAATCCGCAATAGCTTCAGGGTTCGGCTTAGAAATATTCAGCTGTTTTAATTGCGCTAACATTTCTTGAAGAACTGGCTCTACCGCACCCACGATTGGGATATGCGCCATGATTGTTTTTGAAATCGTCGCAGGATCGATATCAATGTGAATCACTTTCGCATTTGGACAGAATTTTGCAGGATTATTGGTTACACGGTCATCGAAACGTGCGCCAACACATAGAATCACATCAGCGTGACCCATGGTCATGTTCGCTTCATATGTCCCATGCATACCCAACATACCAATAAATTGAGGATCATTACCAGGGAATGCACCTAGCCCCATCAATGTATTGGTTACTGGATAACCCAATAGATGTGCTAATTCAGTCAATAAATGTGATGCATTGCCTTGAACAACACCACCGCCCGTATAAATAATAGGACGTTTAGCATTGATCAATTCATCAATAGCTTTGCGGATCTGACCAGTATGACCACGGTGTGGCGGCTGGTAAGAGCGCATTTTTACTTTTTCAGGATATTCGTATGCAAATTTTTCAGCAGGGTTTGTTGCATCTTTTGGAATATCAACAACCACAGGACCTGGACGACCTGATGACGCGATATAGAAAGCTTTTTTAATAACCGCTGGAATTTCACTCGCATGACGCACTTGGAAACTGTGTTTAACGATTGGACGAGAAATACCCACCATATCCGTTTCTTGGAATGCATCTTCACCAATCAAATGGCTTGCAACCTGACCAGACAAAATCACCATTGGGATTGAGTCCATGTAAGCTGTCGCAATTGGTGTCACAGTGTTAGTCGCACCTGGACCCGAAGTCACCAGTACAACACCTGTCTTACCTGTTACGCGCGAGTATGCATCTGCCATATGACCAGCAGCTTGCTCATGACGCACGAGGTAATGATTAATTTTGTCTTGTTTGAATAGCGCGTCGTAAATGTGTAAAACTGCGCCGCCTGGATATCCAAAAACATGTTCAACGCCTTCGTCCGCCAATGCGCGAACAAGCATTTCACCACCAGATAAAAGTTCCAACGTATTCACCCTAATCTTATTTCCACGACGTTTATGGGAGACATAAGTCGTGTTTCATTCATTCGTTTGTATGCACTGTTATAGCACACATATTTCATCGTTTTTGCTGCAATAATAAAATTTTTCGATCGCAACCGTTTGAGTTGCGACTGCATATTCAATATGTTGGGATAAACATATTTCTGCTATTTCATTGTCTCGGCTTAGAGACAACGTTATTGCAAGCTATGATATTTATTCGAAGGGTGATCGAACAAAACATATAAAACTAGAGCAGCATTTTTAGTTTTTTCACGACCAAAGTCAAGGTTTGCCGAAACCTTTTTATTGTTTATTTACCAACCGATTATTTTTCAAACGATAACTTTTGGTTGGGTGATTTATAAAAAAAATTTCAAACACTTATTTTTAATATTTATATAAAACAATTTATACGCAAAATGATTTTTTTGATTAAAATAAAACCAATTAATCTTCATCAGTATCCAGCAAAATGCTGCGATATAAACGTGTAAAAGAACTCACTCCCCTCATATTTCTTTATAGGTGAAGTCATGAATTCACTAGCATCATCTTTAAAACTTTCTTGTTTAGCATCAACGGTTGTTTTCGTTTCTATTTATTCATCTATGGTGCAGGCAAAAGAATATTACAAATGGGTCGATCAAAATGGTTCAACCCACTACACCACTACCCCGCCACCAAAATCAGCAAAAAAGAAAGGTAAAGTTGAAACATATGGTTGGAAAGCACCAACAACATCAGTCAATACCAATACAAATCCGAGCAAAGCTCCTCAAACCTCACAGACTCAAACGATACCAACGCAACAGCAAACAAACGGTGCTTCAAATACTGAGTCACAAAACACAAATGCTGCTCCATTAAGCGAAACTCAAGTTTCAAATGAGTGAAATTGTCTTTTTGATCTTAATTTAAGTTTTGCATCCATTTTCAGTCTGTAAAATTCACTTTTAGGTGCGTTTTGCGCTATGCTGTGCGCTAAATTTTTTAACCGTTCTCTTGTATTACGTATATGACTACTCACATTGACTCTGAATACCAAGCCAGTGCGATTGAGCCCCAAGTTCAACAGAACTGGGAATCTCGCAAAGCCTTTAAAGTTGCCGACACTGTAGAAGGTCCACGTCGATATATCCTCTCGATGTTCCCTTACCCAAGTGGCAAACTGCATATGGGTCATGTACGTAACTACACGATTGGTGACGTGATCAGCCGCTTCCACCGTTTAAAAGGTGAAACTGTATTACAACCAATGGGTTGGGATGCGTTTGGTTTACCTGCTGAAAATGCTGCGATTGCACACCAAGTTGCACCGGCAAAATGGACCTTTGAAAATATCGATTACATGCGTAATCAGCTTAAAAAATTAGGTCTTGCGGTTGATTGGGATCGTGAATTTGCAACGTGTACACCAGAATATTATCGCTGGGAACAATGGTTATTCGTTCAGCTTTATAAAAAAGGCTTAATCTACCGTAAGCTTTCAACGGTAAATTGGGACCCTGTAGACCAAACTGTACTTGCAAATGAACAAGTAGAAAATGGTCGTGGTTGGCGTTCAGGTGCATTGGTTGAAAAACGTGATATTCCAATGTACTACTTCCGCATTACCGATTATGCACAAGAATTACTTGACGATTTAGATACCTTAAAAGACGGTTGGCCACAACAAGTGTTGACCATGCAACGTAACTGGATTGGTCGCTCACAAGGGATGGAAATCACCTTCCCTTCAGCAAATCCTGAAATTTATGCAGATGGCCTAACTGTATTTACTACACGTGCTGACACTTTAATGGGTGTAACTTATGTTGCAGTTGCAGCAGAACACCCGATGGCGCTTAAAGCTGCGGAAAATAATCCTGAACTTGCTGCATTTATTGAAGAATGCCGTATGGGTTCTGTGGCAGAAGCCGACCTCGCTACTGCTGAAAAGAAAGGCATGGCAACAGGTTTGTCAGTTAAGCACCCTGTAACAGGTGAAGAAGTTCCTGTTTGGATCGCAAACTATGTATTGATGTCATACGGTTCAGGTGCGGTGATGGCGGTGCCTTCACACGATGAACGTGACTTTGAATTTGCCAATAAATATGGTTTAACCATCAAGCAAGTGATTGATGCTAAAGGTGCTGATGATGCAGACTTTGATGCAACTCAGTGGCAAGAATGGTACGGCTCAAAAGACGGCAAACTGGTTAATTCAGGTGAATTTGACGGTTTAGATTTCCAAGGTGCATTCGATGCATTCTTAGCGAAACTAGAACCTCAAGGTCTTGCCAATGTAAAAGTTCAATTCCGTTTACGTGACTGGGGTGTTTCTCGTCAACGTTATTGGGGTTGTCCAATTCCAATGATCAACTGTGACACCTGTGGTCAAGTACCAGTACCTGAAGATCAACTTCCTGTAGTACTTCCAACAGATGTCGTGCCAGATGGTTCAGGTAACCCACTGAATAAAATGCCTGAATTCTATGAAACTAAGTGCCCATGCTGTGGTGGCGATGCACGTCGTGAAACAGATACATTGGATACGTTTGTAGAATCTTCTTGGTACTATGCGCGTTATGCATCTCCAGATTTTACTGGTGGTATGGTTAAACCTGAAGCAGGTCAAACTTGGCTTCCTGTAAACCAATACATCGGTGGTGTTGAACACGCGATTCTGCATTTGTTATATGCACGTTTCTTCCACAAATTGATGCGTGATGAAGGTGTAGTACAAGGTAACGAACCATTCACCAACTTGTTAACGCAAGGTATGGTACTTGCTGATACCTATTACCGCGAATCTGAATCAGGTAAAAAAACCTGGTTCAACCCTGCTGACATCGAACTTGAGCGTGATGAAAAAGGTCGTATCACATCTGCAAAATACAAAGGTGATGGTCAAGACGTTATCGTTGGCGGTCAAGAAAAAATGTCGAAATCGAAAAATAATGGTATCGACCCACAATCTATTATTGACCAATACGGCGCAGATACTGCACGTGTATTTATGATGTTCGCTGCACCACCTGATCAATCACTTGAATGGTCAGATGCAGGTGTGGAAGGTGCAAACCGCTTCTTAAAACGTGTATGGCGCTTGGCAACGGGTTTCCTTGAACAAGGTAATACTGCATCAGCGATTGATAAAGCTGCGCTTTCAACTGCGGCTCAAGACTTACGTCGTAAGACTCACGAAACCATCCAAAAAGTGGGTGATGACATCGAACGTCGTCATGCATTTAACACTGCGATTGCAGCGATGATGGAACTTCTGAATGCAAACAATAAGTTTGAAGCGAAAGATGACAATGATGTTGCTGTTGCACGTGAATCTATTACAACGCTTTTAACTTTACTTGCTCCATTTGCACCGCATTTAAGTGAAACGTTATTGGCGCAGTTTGGTATCGAGTTAAATGCAACATTATTCCCTCAAGTGGATGAATCTGCATTAACACGTAATACACAAACCATTGTGGTTCAAGTGAACGGTAAGCTTCGTGGCAAACTTGAAGTGTCTGTAGATGCATCGAAAGATGACATTCTGGCGCAAGCAAAAGCATTGCCTGAAGTACAACAATTCTTAACAGGTCCAACCAAGAAAGAAATCGTTGTTCCGAATAAATTAGTGAATTTGGTGGTTTAAGAACCTTAAAGCCTCCCTGAGTAAGATATAAAGCACAGCTTTAGATCAAAGCGCAAGAAAGGGAGGTTTGGAGGGATTTAATTTCCATTGCGAATCATTGCTTCTCACCTCTTTTAAAAAGAGGGGAATATAAGGATTTCACAATTCCCAAACAAAGCCCGTTGCCAGTCAACGGGCTTTGCACATACAATCAGAATATTCAAAATTTATCCTGAGTCTCAGGAAATACACAGAGGATCTACAATGCATTTGAGCAAACGTTTAGCTATTGCTGTTCTAACTTTAGGCTTAAGCGCAACTATGGTCGGCTGTGGATTTCATCTAAAAGGGACCAATCCAACTTCAACGCCACTGGCTTATACAAAGCTTGAATTAGCACTCCCTGCCAATACTTCTGATTTAGAGCGTAAACTCAGTGTTTATCTCACTGCTGCAGGTGTGCAACTAAGTAACTCTAACGATGCATATGTATTGCGTATCATTGACTATAAACCAATTCGCCATGAGCTCAACGGCAAACTCATTGAAGTTCTACTCAGACTTTCTGTGACTTTCCAAATCGAAGATCGTCAAGGTAACTTGGTGACAAAACCTCGAACTTTAACTGCGACACGTACATATCAATATAACGTTGCAACCGTGAACACAGATGATCAACAAAATAAATATCTCAGTGAAATCTTAATTGACGATGTCGCTCAACAGATCTCTCGTCAAATTGCTGCAAACCGTCTGCCAAAAGCAGAAGCAAATGTACTGTTACCTGTGCAACAAACTTTTGAACCTACTGCCTCTGAAAATCCGTAACTCAGAATGAAGTTAGATTATCTACAAGCATTAAAACGTGTAAACGAAGCACGTGGTGCATGGGTATTACATGGTCAAGAACCTTTACTTGAGCAAAATCTTTTAGATGCTTTCCGTCAAAGTTGGATCATCAATCACGTGGAAAGAGAACGCTATGACATCCAAAGCGTTGCTGATTGGAAAAATGTATTTAATGCACTCAACAGCCTTTCTCTTTTTTCACAAAATCTCGCAGTAGAGGTCCATGGCAACATTAAGCCAGATGCCAATGCGTTAAAGTTACTCAAGCATTATATCCAGCATAATGAACACAACTTGTTGTTGATCATTATGCCTAAGCAAGATAGCAGTAGCTTAAAGTCGGCGTTTTTTCAAACGATTGAAGCCAATGGCGTCTTGGTTCCTCTTACAGCAACTTATGCGCAAGATCGTCAGCGTATACTCAGCATAGAAGCTGATAAAATTGGGATTCAACTGAGCCAAGATGCATGGCAATGGCTCGAAGTCCACCACGAACATAATTTATTGGCTGCTAAAAACAGCTTAATGCGTCTGGCAGACACGTTCCCCGATGTACAGCATCTTGAAATGCAACATTTGCTCGAATGCTTACAAGATCAATCACGCTATACCACTTTTGACTTAAGCGATGCATTAATTTCAGGCAACCTAAGCCAAGCGATCAAAATATACCAATATTTAGTCGAAGCTGGCGAACCACATAGTTTGGTCTTATGGACGGTAAGCAAAGAAATGCGCTTACTGATGCAACTTTTTGAGCAACCACAAAATGCATTACAACTCGGCATCTGGAAAACCAAAGTCAGTCTTTATCAACAAGCCTTGCGACGCCTTAATCCCAAGCAATTTCTCACATGGCCACAGTTGCTATTAAGAATCGATGCTGCCATCAAAGGCAAAAATATCGAAAATCCAGAACATCTCATGCAACAAGCCATTGCTGAATTATGTGGAAAAACCTTGTTTGCTTAGTTAACGAGCAAGGTCTATTTATAACTATAAAAATGATTATTGATTTTATTTAAGAAAAATACACTTTTTATCCTTATTTCATCATTATAATTCTCTCAATTTCCGTCATTTTTCAATATCGCCATGCAAAAAATAAAACCAACGAAATTGATTATCATCGCGATCATTACGATTGCAGCTATCGCTTTAGCTTGGTATTTTTTTAAACCTAAAGATGAGCAACCTCAGTTTATTACCGCTGAAGTGACACGTGGTGATATTGAAAACTCTGTCCTTGCAACAGGTGTATTAGAAGCGACCAAAATGGTTAGCGTTGGTGCACAGGTTTCAGGTCAGGTGAAAAAAATGTATGTACAACTGGGCGATCAAGTTAAACAAGGTCAACTGATTGCTCAAATCGATTCCGTTCGTCAGGAAAATGATCTAAAAACAGCTGAAGCCAGTATTAAAAATCAGTTGGCTCAATTGGCAGTCAAACAAGCAAATCTGACTAAAGTTGAGGCGGAATATAATCGCCAAAAAGCCATGTATGCCCAAGATGCAACTTCTCGTGCCGAATATGAGTCCGCATTAGCAAGTTATAAAACTGCTCAAGCCGATATCGTCGCGATGAATGCTCAAATCGAGCAATCTCGTTTATCACTGGCTACGACTAAAGAAGATTTAGGCTATACCCGTATCGTTGCTCCGATGGATGGCACAATTGTGGCAATTGTGACTGAAGAAGGTCAAACAGTGAACGCGAATCAAAGCGCGCCAACCATCGTGAAATTAGCAAAACTTGACACCATGACGGTTAAGGCTGAAATTTCTGAAGCAGATGTTATGCGTGTTGAGGAAGGTCAAACTGTTTATTTCACTACTTTAGGTAATAGCGAGAAAAAGCATTACGCAACACTGCGTCAAGTTGAACCTGCACCTAACTCAATCAATACAGAAACCAACAACTCAAATTCATCTTCATCAAGCACAGCTGTGTATTACAACGCTCTATTCGATGTTCCTAATGAAGATGGAAAATTGCGTATTGATATGACTGCTCAAGTTTATATCGTGTTAGATGAAGTAAAGAATGCACTGACTATTCCATCTTCTGCTGTTCAAAGCTCTAATCGTCCTGCTCGCCAGCGTGGTGCAAATGCGGGTTCAAATGCCCAAGAACGTAATGAACAAGCTCGTGGTAAAGGGCGTGCCGAACGTTCATCAGCTGATCGTCCTAAGCGTTTAGAATTAACCGCTGAGGAAAAGGCATTAGTCGATCAAGGTAAAGCTTCCATGGCTATGGTACGCGTACTTCAAGCAGATGGCACAGCCAAACCGACCCCTGTTCTTATCGGTCTAAATAACCGTGCAACAGCACAAGTTTTACGCGGTTTAAAATTAGGCGATAAAGTTGTAATTGCGGATGGCTCTGATTCATCAAATGACTCAGCTAAACGTGGCGCACGTGGTGGCGCTGGCCCAATGAGAATGTAATTATGAGTCAGACGAGAATGCCTCTACTCGAGGTCAAAAACCTGACCCGTGAATTCCCTGCTGGTGAATCTACTGTGCAAATTCTAAAAGGGGTAAATCTTGAGATTTATCCTGGAGAATTGGTTGCCATTGTAGGTCAATCAGGCTCAGGAAAATCAACACTGATGAACATCTTAGGATGTTTAGATAAACCGACCAATGGTAGCTACAAGGTTAAGGGACGCGAAACACGTGAGCTAGAACCAGACGAACTTGCTCAATTACGCCGTGAATATTTCGGATTTATCTTCCAGCGCTACCATTTACTTGGTGACTTAAATGCAGCTGGTAATGTCGAAGTCCCTGCGATCTATGCCGGCGCTGATGCTTCTGAACGCCATGATCGTGCGGTTCAACTTTTGTCTGATTTAGGTCTAGGTGAAAAAACCCAAAACCGCCCAAGTCAACTTTCAGGTGGTCAGCAACAGCGTGTTTCGATTGCTCGCGCGTTGATGAATGGCGGTGATGTTATTCTCGCCGATGAGCCTACTGGGGCATTAGATAAAAACAGCGGTATTGAAGTGATGCGTATTTTACGCGAGCTGAATGCCAAAGGTCATACCATCATTCTCGTTACTCATGATCACAATGTTGCCAAAAATGCGACTCGTATTATTGAGATTTCAGACGGTAATATTATTTCAGATGAACCCAATGTTCCTGAGATTGATGATGGCTTTGAACGTGAAGAATTGATTCGTGCTGAGCAAAAGAAAACATCGTCTTGGCGTTCAGCTTTAGACCGTTTAGGTGAAGCTTTCCGCATGGCGCTTCTGGCCATGAATGCTCATCGAATGCGTACTTTTTTGACTATGCTCGGAATCATTATCGGGATCGCATCTGTCGTTTCGGTTGTCGCACTTGGTAATGGATCACAAAAACAAATTTTAGAAAATATTAGTAGTTTGGGGACCAATACCATTACGGTCTACCAAGGACGTGGTTTTGGTGATAACTCCCGATCTTCTCAGGCCAAGACCTTAATCCCTGCTGATGCTGATGCATTAGCGGAACAGCCTTATGTCGATGGAGTCAGTCCTTCAGTCAATAGTTCTGTCACAGGAAGATATAAAGATGTAGAGGCATCCACAACGGTCAATGGTGTCAGCGAAGACTTTTTCTATGTGCGTGGTTTAACGTTTAAATCAGGTCAACCATTTGACAAACATAGTGTTACTGAACAAGCCCAAGATGTTGTGATTGATACCAATACCCAAAAGACATTCTTTAGCGATGGTACGGATCCTATTGGTCAAGTAATTCTATTGGGCAGTGTACCTAGTCGTATTATTGGTATCGTAGATGCTCAACAAGGTGCAATGGGTAATTCAGATAGTCTCAATGTCTATCTCCCTTACTCAACTGTCATGAGTCGAATGCTTGGACAGTCGAATGTGAGAAGCATCATCGTTCGTGTAAAAGATGAATATTCAAGCACAGCTGCTGAAAATGCAATCTTGAATTTACTCGTTCAACGTCATGGGGCTCAAGATGTCTTCACACAAAATGCGGACAGTATTCGTGAAACCATCCAGCAAACTACCGCTACAATGACTTTACTTATTTCTGCGATTGCTGTGATTTCTTTAGTCGTTGGTGGTATCGGTGTCATGAACATTATGTTGGTGTCTGTCACTGAACGAACGCAAGAAATTGGTGTGCGAATGGCCGTGGGTGCTCGACAAAGCGATATTTTGCAACAATTCCTGATTGAAGCCGTATTGGTCTGTATTTTAGGCGGTATCCTTGGGGTGTTGTTATCACTAGGTATTGGTCAGCTGATTACACACTTTGCTGGTGGCACGTTCCAAATGGCGTATTCAACCACATCAATAATAGCCGCATTCGTTTGTTCAAGTTTAATCGGGATCGTATTCGGTTTTATCCCAGCACGAAATGCTGCTCGCTTAAATCCTGTCGATGCACTGTCAAGAGAATAATAGGGTACAACTATGCGTAATCAACTTCATAAACTGTTCATGACCTTAGCATTAACAGGCTCTTTAGTCGGTTGTGCGGCTGTAGTGAAAACGCCTTATCAAGCTCCTGCAGTCGATATTCCACAGGGCTTTCAAAACAGCCAACTACTCAGCCAAAATATCCACCAACAGGCTTTTCATGATCAATGGTGGACATTATTTGGTGATGCACAGCTCAACCAATTGGTTGAACAAGTGATTGCCCGTAATACTGATTTAGCTGTTGCTGGGATTAATTTGCAACAAGCACGCATTCAAGCCAAGCAATCTGAAAGTCAGCAAGGTGTGCGTATTAGCAATGCAGGTGCATCGGTCGGTCATCGCTTTAGTTTAGATGGTGATGGCGATTCTTCAAATGGTATTTCACTGAACTATCCTGGCTTAAGCTATGAGCTAGACTTGTTCGGTAAATTGGCCAATCAAACTGAAGCATCTCGATGGGAAGCGCTTGCGACTGAGCAAGATTTACAAGCCACTGCACAAAGCCTGATTGCGACAACTGCACAATTGTATTGGCAATTGGGATATCTCAACGAACGCCTATCTGTGGCTCAACAAAATTTGGCGAGTACGCAGAAAACTTATGAATTAGTGCAAACACAGTATCGAGCTGGGGCGGTATCAGGTCTTGATTTAACGTCAGCTGAACAAGCTGTTCAAAGTCAAAAAGCTACGTTAAGCCAGATCGAACAGCAAAAAGTTGAAACTCGAACTGCTCTTGCGGTATTGCTCAATCAACCTGTACAACAGTTGAATATCTCGGAGCCACAGCGCTTACCACACTCTGCCATACCGCAAATTCAATCGGGCTTACCAGCTGAGCTTTTATCGCGCCGTCCTGATTTGCAAGCAGCCGAGTTACGTTTACGCAAAGCACTTGCCAATAAAGATGCCAATAAAGCAAGTTATTACCCTTCGATTAATTTAACGGGTAGTATAACTACTGGAGGCTCAAGCACTTCGCTGAGTAATGTCCTGTCTAATCCTGCTGCAATATTGGGTGCGGGTCTTACACTACCCTTCTTGCAATGGAATGACATGAAACGTGATTTACGTGTGAACGAATTGGATTATGAAAAATCAATTATTCAATACCGTCAGACCTTATACAAAGCTTTTGCCGATGTTGAAAATGCGTTATCTGCACGCAATGAAATAGACAAACAAGTCGCTTTACAAGAACGTAATGTTCAACTCGCTGAGAAAACTGAACAACTCACACAAGTACGTTATAAAAATGGTGCAATTGCACTTAAGAATTTGATTGATGCACAACGTACCACACGTGAAGCACGTTTAAGTTTGGTTCAAGCCAAACAAACTCAGTACAATGCTTATGTGACGTTATTGCAAGCTTTAGGTGGTAGTCCGATTCAGCAATTGCCTTGATTTCAATTGAAAAAGCCCGAAAGGGCTTTTTTACTTATGTAAGTTATTTAATTGATTTCGGAAGAGTTAATTAATCCCAGTAAAAATATAGCCAAGTCCTACTTATCTCTGATCTAAATATCAATAAGACATTAATTCTTCAGATTTTCATAATCTTTCTTTAAATTAGCTACTTTAGCTGGATTATATTTCAAGCTCGCATCATCACTATAAATTTCAGAAAGCAATTGATAAGCACCTTCATCACCTTGTCTAAAAGCAACTTCTGCATATTTGATTGCTTCATCTAAATTTTGATTTACACCATTACCAATATAATATTTTAGTGCAACATTACAATTCGCAAATACTTGTCCATTATCCGCAGCTTTCTTAAACCAGATAAATGATTGTTTAGGATCTTTCTCTACCCCTTCACCGCTTTCGTAGGCTAACCCAACATTATTCTGAGAGTCTATATCACCTTGCTCTGCAGCTTTTAACGCCCATTCAAATGAAGCAGCTAAATCCTTGTTAACACCATCTCCATTATATAATAGACCTTAAACTAACACTTGAGACTGTAACAAGCCTTTTTCCGCAGATTGTAGAAAATAATGATATGCTTTCTTTTTATCCAGCTCAACCCCGAGCCCCTTATAGTAGGCTACACCAACGTTATGCAATCCAGCTGCCTCACCTTTATCAGCTAGTTTCATAAACCATTATGTAGAAGCTTCATCATTTCTCGCTAAAACTTCATTTCCATTTCTAAGCAATAAACCCAATTCCAACATAGCATCTGTGGAGCCTAGTTCTGCTGCCTTATTATAAAGTTCATAAGCTTTCTTTAAATTTCCCTTGCCACCATTAGAAGCATAGGTCGTTGCTAATTTATAAATCTCAGAGGAGTTTTCTGATTTTATAAATGTATTGACATCCTGGCTCTCATTTTCTGGAGTTTTTTTTTGAATTAGAGTCATTATTACAACCAATTATTAGAGTACTTAAAATTATAAATAAAATAGACTTTTTCATTTTTTCTCAAAATAGTCGTTTGGATATGGATTATTTTCCTTAAATGCATCTTGATACTCAATGACCCAAGACTTTGTCATATGTTCATTTTTATCAACAAAAGAATTTTTAGTTAAATTAATTTCATCTATATTATTTACACCCAATAATTCTAATATTTTTTCAGTAAGATACCCTTTTCCTTCTTCGGCTTTATACATTGGTAAACTCACAAAAAAATATATTATAAGATAAATCAGCGCCCCACCAAATAAACTAAAAATCAAATTCTCTTTTACCAGTATAAAAATTACAACTATTATAAAAATATAAAAAAAATTAAGAATGCTATATTTTTTTTTCAATTGCTTAATATTTTCACCAGTTCCTATAGGAATGTACATCTTATTATCTTTAGGATCAATTAAAACTAAAGCAACATTATCCTGTACCAAACATATCAATTTAGCCCCTTCATTGAAGTAAATATCTTCAAAAACACCTTGATATTTTTCTCCATTCAGCTCAAAACTACACTCTTTAACATCCCATTGACTATTTGCAACCAAAACAGCTTGTGAGGCTAATGTAGCACTTCCAACAGCTGCTCCAAGGGCAGCAGAAATAGTTGCTTGTTTACCACTATTTCTTATAAAGTCATATTTTGTTTTACTAACAAAAAGATTTTCAATCCGACCTTCAATTTTTTTCATTTTTATCAAAATAATTTTTAGGATAAGGATCATCTTGAATTACATTTCTGTATTCAAATACGCTTTCAATTAATAAAGAATGTTTTACACTTAAGAGTCGACTTGGTAATAAAAAAACCTCTTCGGGATTATTAAACCCCAATACCTCGAAAGCCTGCTTTGACTTCTCTGATAAACGTAATAAAGAACGAATTACGCCCTTCATGATAAACATAATCACAAAATAAAATACAAATAGTACTCCAAACCAAATAATAAAAATCTCTTTATCAAAATCTATCATAAAAATAAATAATAAAATCATACCTATAGCTGTACCTGTCTAGTTCAACCGAGCACCTTTCATTGCTGAAGCTGTATAGGTTTTTTTAGACGCTCCCATACCTACAGGCATATGCAATAAGCCTGATTTAGGGCTTAATACCGCATAAAGTTCATATAGGTTGCCTTTTACTGGTCGAGCTGCACAAATCACTTGTTCATTTTCTTCTAATAATGCACGGTGAAATTGCCCGATACAGATTTTATCGTCTATTTTTGCCACAATACATTGCACATGTAAACGGCTTTGTGAAGCAAAAAAAAGGTTCTGTGCAGAAAGCGATAAGCTCTCAGTCGTACCCGCAGTGCTGAGGACAGAATTTGACTATCACGACCAGACCCCATAGTACCCATCATTTCATTATGAATTTCTAGAGCCTCTAGTCGACCTTCAATTTTGATTAGATTATGCATTTTCCTTATCTAGAATATAGGTTTTAGGATATGGATCATTACTTACAGATTTTCTATACTCATAAACTGATTCTAATAAAATAGAATTTTCATTATCTAAATAGCGGTTTTTTAAAAGACTAAGATTTTGGGGATTATTAAACCCATATAATTTAAAAATCTCCTCTGAGCTTTCAAGAAGAGACTCCAAAGAATCAGAAGCTTTTTTTATGATAAAGGAAAATATAAAATAAAATACAATCCCTGAAATAAAAAAAATAATAATATTTTGTAGATTAATACTATCAAATGTGAAGATTACTATACCTGTAATTAGCATTGAAATGGCATACCAAACTATTTTTTCTTTATGCACTCCAGCTTTATGTTTTGCAAGCGATTCTCCCATACCCACTTGCATATGTAATAGACCGGTTTCAGGACTTAAAACAGAAAACAATTCATAGGTATTATCATCTAATCTCTTTAATGTACAAATTAAATATTCACCTGGCTTGAAAAGTACTTTATGAAATTGTCCTACTAAAACCTTACCATCTAACTCCATAACTACCGATTGAACATTTAGTCTACTTCTTGATGCTAAATATACCGATTGCGCAGATAACGCAATACTTTCTGTAATAGTTCCTAATACTGCTGAAGCAATAATTTGTGAATCCCCTTTAGCACTAAAAGCATTTAATGTACCTTCTCTAATCTCAAGTTTTTTGAGCCTACCTTCAATTTTGATCAAATCTGACATTTAAACACTCCCTATTGATTTCACAAACTCTTCATACTCTTCACTTTCATTTTTAAATTGTTTTTCTTTACTATTGGACTTACGGAAAGATGATTTTTGACACCAATCTTCCAAAGCATTATCTAAAAAAACTTTTTTCAAAAATGCCTCGAGAAGAAACAAACTTAAAACAAATAAATTCAAACCAAATATCACTCTTGTACCCATTAAAAAAGATATCATTCTAGTTTCAGAAAATTTTAGAAAAGATCGCTTGATCACTTCATTATGAGTATATTTAGCGACTGCACTACCCATACCTCCAATTTGTCCAATAGCAAATGCAGCATTTGCACTAATATTTAGTGCAACTATGACTTTAACAGTATTAGATGAGGATTCAGCAAACTTTTTACCATCAACGTAGAAACTTAGAAAACTTGCAACGGTTCCAAAACTACCAGCTAAAGTTCGTAGTGAATTGACATCTTTAATTAATACTGGTGAATGACTCCACCTCTCTCCAAGCATTTCTAACATGACAGATGATGTTGTTAATGAAGCAGCTACAAGTTGGACTAACAACTCTGGTTTATTTTTTAAATCAGCTTTCCAAGCGTCATATTGAAAATAAAAATTCAATAACTCAAAAACTCCAACAACAGCAAGAATTCTATTTTTACTCGTTTCAATTTTATTTTTAATTGAAAGTTGAGTTACATTACTTATATTCTGAGCACTAACATTTCTATAAGTAAATGGTTTATCTCCACTTGACTTAGGTAATGATTCAAGTGCAGCAGAACGAAAATCATGATTATGCATCAGTTGTGCTAAATTGATGTGTTGTGCAAAATCACCACTTCTTAAATAAAACAATCCCACAACATGTGTTTTTGTAGCCTCTCGAGCAATGATAGGAATACTACTAATTGATATAGTTCTAGCTTTTAGATCAGAAAATGTCATTAGTGCACTGTTAAGCATCAAAGACATCCAATAAAACATTTTATCTGTTGATTTGAATCCTGAAGAGTTTAAAAAAGTTTTTGTTTGATTTAGGTTTAGCCACTGATCAAAGCAATCATCTGCGCTTTTGAATAAACCAAAAATTGGTTTTGAATAATCTAAGACAGTTTTCCCAGCTTCACTATTAGAAAAAGTACTATTATAACTTTCAATCAACCTCTTATTATTATAACAATAAGCTCTTAAAAATAAATTTCTAGCATCAACCTTATTACTATTAATCCATTCATCTAATAGAGAATCACCTTTCTTCAAAAATCTCATACCATTCATGAAATCTAAAACTAATATGTGAAATAGAAAACCATTACTATTATCTACTACTTCACCTTCTACTAATTTTTCATTATCATCAAAGCAATGTAATGCATTTATTAAATTATTAGAAACAAGCCAACTATAATGATCACTTTGGTAGGTAATTGCTTTATCATAACTATTTGCAGATAACTCATCTATTTTAGATTTAAAATTACTAACCTTTACCATATCCAAATGTTGCTGATATTTTTTTAACCCCTCTTCAGTTTCAACCACTGCTTCTATTTGAGCTTTTGTTCTTTGCGCAAAGACATCTATACTCTTTTCATGCTTCTCTTCTATATTTTTAGAAATTTGTGCTCTTTGTTCTCTTGTTAAAATTATTCTACTATCATGCTCAAAATGCCCCTTGGCTATGTTTTTCGGAGCATCAATACGATCAAATTTAATTTTTATTATTTTTTCTTTGATCGCTTTTTCTATGTTATCAATTAAATTTACGGTTTGTAATTTATGATTGTTGGTAGTTCCATTTTCTTTCTTATTCAAAAATGAATCAATATTTCCAAAAGACTTTATGTTCCTATTATCATTTAACGTTCTTGTTATACCAATAGGATCGTAAAAAGCCATACATGCTATTGCCAAACCATATTTAGAAAAGCGTTCTTGAGTATTTCCAAGTCGTTTTCCATATACCTCTTTCTTGTTAATCGTTGAAACATTGGAAATGGGGAAACAATGACTTTGTGATGTATTCCCGCCTCGCCAATTGGCTACTCCTAATTTTTGCCATTTTCCCTCCGATACGAATTTATCTGCATTTTTTAAATATTCATCTCTTTTACGTTTAGTCATAGGTGCATGAGTTAATATTAAATACACTTCCTTTGCTTGATTGTTAGGAATCTCTTCAATAGTAACCAAACCTGCCTTCATAATATGCTCACCAGACTGACAAGCAAAATTTGGAGCTGAAAGTGGTGCTTTATCTTTATCTGGATTAAAATATGACAAGAATCCTTGTTTATTGATAATATAACCAGACCATCTCATAGGTCCACTCTGACGTTTAACTAAAGCATAGATATAACCTGTATTAACCATTTCAACAGTGTATTTATGCTTTGTTAAAGCAATATTATTAACATTTTTTCCTAAATTTTTATGTAGTGCCGGTGCGCTTTCGGCAACTGAGTAACGAAGTGGTAGAATATGAAACCCTGGTTTTCTACAAAAATTAGGACACTCCTTTGCATTTCCCTTCGCTGCAGCTGTTGTTTTATTATTTGGTATAGGTCCAAGCGATGGTTTATTCTTCTGCGCAGCCTTTTCTAAATTAGTCTTGGCTTGCTTTGGATCTAATATGACTTTTTGATTTGTCTGTGTTGTTTTTATCCATTTTTCTAAAGCTGTTGCATCTACTTTAACGCCCTTAGCACGTTCTAAAGGATTTTCTAAACTAATTGTATTAATTCTTTTTTCATTACCCATGGATGCTTCTCTCTAAATTATTTACATCTTCTCTTATTGAAATCCAGTCATCTTGATCAATTAAACTCATCGCTTCATTAAAATCATAGTCATTTGAATCTTTCATCCAATATTGATCTAAAACTTTTTTTACTAATGGATGGTGAAAAAAATATCTTCCTAAAATTTCTGCATACAAACCATAACTATACAAATCAGCATATTTATGAATTTCATGCTCTTCATGTGCTGTGAATAAATTCAAAAATATATTTTTAGAGTTTATATTCTTCCTATCTATAGAATGGTTCTTGTGCGCTTCAACGTACACTAGATTACTAATTTCAATAAGATCCAATGCTATAGATTGCTCTCGAGATAGCTTATGAATTTTTTTTGAGATCAATCCATTATTATGATTTTTAGACCAACTAAAATACCCCATTGGATGTACAAAATTCCAACTCTCAAATATATCTAATAAACTATTAAACTCATTTTCCTTGAATATTTGATCTAAATAAATCAAAACTCTAGGATCATACCAACGGAATAAAATTTTTGAATTTAGATCTTGAACGACCACACTACTTTTGAATTTTTCATTTATTTTATTATTATCAAGTATACTTGTCCCAAATCCATGTACTAAATATTTATCATTTTGAACTTCAAAATTATTGGAAATTTTTTCAGCGATTTCTTTCCCAACTTTTTCTAGTACATCTTTCTTGTTTATTTCCAAAAAAAATAAATTAGTATTTTTTGGATTATTCCCCTGAGCTAAAGGTAAATAAATAATATTCTCTTCTTTTAAGCAGCTTTTTATCTCACTAAAGCTATCAGCCTCTAAAGTTTCATCAACTAAAATCAATAATCGACCAGTTCTATCAAAAAGAGCGCTCATACCTTCAAAGATTTTATCTGTAGAGTAATTTTTAATTTCATTGACCAAATAAAAACTACTCATAAAATCACCTTGGCAGAACCCAACTCTGCAGCTTGACCTTGCTTCGCTGAACAATCAGGTAAATTTAATGCAGGAAGATTAACCGAGGCTGGTGAAGTAAACTTATGTTGCCCCGCTTTCGCCTCAAACTTGCCTCCTGTGGTTGGGAATACCCCTGAACCATTTAGTTTCACTTGAGAGCCGCCTGCAGTTAGATTAATTTCATTGGGACTGGTGATATAAATCGTATCTTCAGTGGAAATAATCTGCACACCCTTTCTTGCAATCAGATCAGCACCATCTCCTTGAGCTTGAATCTCAATCTTGCCTTTCCCTGCATAGAGTCGTGCCCCTTCTTGCGCTGCAAATAAACTGATCTTTTTGCTGGCATGTCCGATGATACTGTCTTGGG
>NZ_JBWYIX010000011.1:0-128275 GCF_056779935.1 Acinetobacter sp. ANC_7512
AATTTCTACCAATTATTAATGATAATATATATCGATCAATCAACCAGTAAAAATCCACACAAGTTGTTCTTCATAATCTCTTAATGATCTTTCTAACATCTCGTCAATGCTAGAAGCTGGACTCGAAACACTTAACAACTCAGCAACCTGCTTCGCTCGTTTCCGTGTATCTCGTCGGTATGGGGTGCATTCTAGAGCATTTCGAAATCATTGCAACCCCTTATTTTAACAAAAACTCATGCATGTTTATTTTTTAAGCAAATTTACGTTTTTTACACTAAAAAATAGACAAAAACGATTAATTAAATTAAAAAACCCCAATTAAATTGGGAATTTTCAGATCAAAAAGCTCTAAATCTTATTCTATGTATTTTTGAGTACTATAATATGAAGTAGATAATTTTCGAATTGTTTTCATTTCTTGATCACCATCTATTGAATTTAAGTAATTTAAGAATGCTTCTGCATAGTCCAATCCAACTTCTATTCGACGCTCACCTGTAATTTTTTTCAATGTATGATAGTAATCAGCACCATCAGCTAAAAAATTGATGGTTACAATTTTATATAACTGATTTAAATCTAATGGCACAAGCTGGTCAGACCCATTTCTGACTTGAATATTTGTAATACGCTTTCCAATAGGCTGCGTCATATCAACTTGCCAAGTTAATCCAGCCGTATATGGATAACTTCCAGTATTTTTTTGTTCAATCACGCCTGAAATGGCATCTTCAAGCGTATCTTTAATTTCTTGACCAGTCATATTCAATTGAACGAGCGTATTTTTGAAAGGTAAGACTTGGTAGACATCTGCTACAGTGATATTTCCTTTCGCCAAATCAACTCTTACTCCACCTGCATTCTGAAATGAAATATCAGCATTAAAATATTCTTTGCCTTGATTAAGAAATGCTTCGGCAACCATTTGTTGAATATCACCACCATGGGCATCGACATGCGCATTTAAATTACACACATCACCTAAAGATGATCGTGAGCGATCAAATTGAGTTCCCGGCACACGTCTTGAACATAAATTATCAACTGCCTGCCCAACAACTTTGACTGCAAATAATTTTTTAGATTGCTTATAGGGCTCTAAGACACTCAAAATATTTTGATCTTCTTTAATAATAGAAAAAGGAGCTCGTTCTTTTTCGAATTGATGTTCTATATATTTTTTTTCTTGATCACTGACTCTTTCATTATTTTGCTTACGTTTAAAATCATCGCCAATTAACACATGCGGTTTACCCACACAACTTTGAACCGCACCATCTGCATTAAATTTTACGTTAAGTTCACCAACCACATAACTGTATTGCCATGCTTGAGCAACACAAACAGATTCGCCATTTTTATTTTTCAATTGTAATGGGTAGGTAGCGACAGGAGACATACCATACTTTTCTAATATATGAGGTCCAAACAATGTGTGAGAGTCGCCTCCAATTATCACATCCACATCCGTAAGTTCTTGTGCTAATTTTTGATCAAGTTCATAGCCTACATGTGTTTGTAAAATAATTTTTTTAATTCCCTGTTTTTTGAGTTGATTAATCTCATTTTGAGCTACTGTAATTTCATCTCGGAATAATGTGTCTTGATTTGGTTGAGAGGAGTTTTTAGTTTTTGATGCAATGGTGAGCCCCACAACCCCATATTTTTCCCCATCCCGCTCAAGAACAATAGATTTTTGAATCCGATCTGTCTGATATAAAGGTGAACTCACCCCAAATTCAACATTTGCAGAAAGAATCTCTGTTCGCTCTTTACACTGTCCTTCGTCTAAAAAACCAATAAAATCTTTTAAGCCTCGATCTTTTGCATCAAATTCATGATTTCCCAAGGTGAAAGTATCAAAACACACTGTATTCATCATTTCAGCATCAGCTTTTCCATTTGAGAGGTTGTAATACAAATCTCCTGTTATCGCATCACCAGCATGAATTTTCACTACATTCTGATGATTTTCTGCCATTAGATTCATAAATGTTGCTACACGAGAAAATCCACCACGTGAAACGACTAGTGGTTCTTCACCATGACCTAAATCGAAATTAAAGCTAAGCTCTTCACCATCTAAATGGGAGTGATGGTCATTAATATGAAGAATTTTTAACTCTGAGGGTTGTGTAATATTAGGATTAGATTTTTGGTCATCTCCACCACAACTACTTAGCAATAACGATGTCGTTAAGAGAAGAGCTGTTATTTTTTTCTTGTTCTTCATTTGAATACTCCTTTTTTAAACCAAGAGTATTCAACGAAGATATGACATTATGATGGTGGATTTATGACACTTTATCGAAATGACTGATTTTATATTTTTCCGCAAATCGCTCAGCTAATGCCGTAATGGTCAAACTCGGATTAACACCAACATTCACAGGAATCGCACTTCCATCAACCACATATAAGCCTTGATAGCCAAAAACCTGATGATTAGAGTCAATCACACCTTTAGAGGAATCTTCAGCCATAACTGCACCACCCAATATATGCGCTGTAACAGATAAGTGCCCCATACTTTCCAATATATTATTCTGTGCTTGACCACCACTTACTTCAGCAAATTTTTCCGCAGCTTCATTTGCTAACGGTATAAAAGACGGCGCTCTTTCTCCAACTGAAACCTGCGTTTTCAAAAAACGCCTAAAACCTCTGAGTGCAGTACGTCCATATACAAATCGTAGTTGATTGTCTGCCTGTTGCATGACGGTTAATACAGTGACACGTTTATGCCAGTTTTTAGAACGCCATGATCGAGTTGAAACAAAGGGGTGCAGAAAAAAATGCTTTAAAACATGGAGTGCACGTTTTACAGGGTGATCGCCATTGACCAGTGGTCCCATATAAAACTTCATAAACTCATAACTTGCTGGAAATCGATTCTGAGTAATATGTGTTTTGTCATCTGCATGAAAATGACTGGAAATGGTCGTCCCTCTCGTTAAATCTATTGTTTTATCATTATTAGAGATTGCAACAATCGCCTCACTATTGGTTCGAATATGCTCACCTAACTGACCAGAAATATTCGGTAAGGTTTTGTACACTTCTCTTGAAGCAAACAGAATTTCAACGGTTCCTATAACACCTGCGGATAAAATGACCTGTTTCGCAGAGTAATCTTGTTTTTCTTTGGAGTTAAATGACTGATATGTATGAATAATATATTTTCCATCAACATGTGAAAGATGAGTCACTTTGGTTTCTGGAATAATCTCAACTCCATTGTTCTCTGCAAGATATAAATAGTTTTTATCCAAACTATTCTTCGCACCCTGCGCACACCCCGTTATACAATTTCCGCACTGATTACAGCCTATTCGTTCGGGACCTTGACCATTCAAAAGTGGATCACTCACCCATTGATGAGGATCACCAAAGTAAATTCCCTGTGGTACAGTGTCAAAACTATCTCCAGAACCCATTTTTTCTGCTGTTTGTTTTAACCACTCATCTTGCTGACCTTTATATGGATTTAAACTTACACCTAGCATGGACTGAGCCATCTGATAGTGCGGTTGTAATTCCCTCTCCCAGTCTTCTGACAAATGACTCCAAGTTGGATCACGATAAAACTTTTGACCTGGTTTTAACAACACAGCAGCATAAACAACACTGCCACCACCAACGGCAACCCCTCGAACCACACCCATATGTTGGAATACGTCTTGTGCAAGAAAACCCTTCATCCCTAACGTCGGTGCCCAATTTAAGTATTTAGAACTCCGACTTGCTCGATGTAAATCATCTTCAGTGAGCCTTCTTCCCTGCTCTAGCACAGCTACTTTTAATCCAAGCTCAGACAATCTTAGCGCAGCTACACTTCCACCAAAGCCTGAACCTACAATAATGACATCATATTCAAATTTTGATTTCATACATCACGACTTAGAATAAATGGAAATGAAAAATGCTTTAAAAAAGGAAGATTAATGATAGTCATACATAACATCGTATGTTCATCAAGCTGTCTTAACTCATCAACCACCCAACGCCATGGAATTGGTGCTGTCTTGCCATAATACAAGGCGATCGTTTGTTTTCCATCAATCAAAGACGCCTCTTCTAGACACTCCATTTGAAGCTTTTCACTTCTCTGCCCGCGATTGAGTAAAATATTAGTGACTAAATTTTGATTGATGAATTTTTTCCCAAACCATCCCCCCAATCCACTTAAAAATAAACTCGGTGCTGCAGACACTCTTAACCACCAAGGACCAATAAACTGAGCCTTATATTCTCCTTGTCTCATGGCAAGTGGCGCGGATGAAAGTTGTTGATAGGTTGCCTTAATCGAGGACAACGAAGCAGTGATTAAATGCTCCTTACGGATCATGAATTTCTCCCTCAATGAATTTTGTTTTATTCAGCATGTCCTATGCTTCTTTATGAAATATATCAATCGTTTAAATTTTATTCCACATACATCCTTTGATCGATTGCATAAAAAAAGCCGAATGTATGTCACATCCGGCTTTTAACTCAAATTAATTTCACTTTATTTCTTTAAAAATCCTGATACAAGATTCAACACATTTTGTATATCTGAATTCGCTTCTTGTGGATCGGTCTTATTTGCTTGAGGTGTAAGCGAATCAATAATTTGTGGTAAGACTGAAGAAATCGCACTGTATACATCCTGTTTAGGAACTTGCGCTTCTTGTGCAACTTGCTCTACATCTTGCTGATCAAATAAATTTTGAACCTGTTGCGTGCTGACATTGGCATTTTCGCCAGGACCAGTTGAAACCCAATCATCCACTTGACTCGTCAGACCCTGACCTTTCAGTTGATCAAGTGCACCTTGCAAACCGCCATTTTTTTGAATCCAATTGAGAATTAAAGGAACTACTGCGATTAATAAGGTTTGAGCGTTTAGACCTGATGATTTGCCTACACCACCAGATTGACTACCCGATAAACCACCAAGTACAGATCCCAAAATCCCTCCCAATCCACCTTGTTGTTGGTTTTGATTGGTCTGATTATTTTGTCCCGTTAAACTCCCGAGTACCGAACCAAGTACACCACCCAATCCCGATTGATTAGATTGTGGATTACCACCTAAAGCCTGTTTCGCTAAAACTTCAACGATATTACTTAAATTTGTCATCAAGACACCTTTACATTCTTATTTTCATTGATCAGCATATCGTTAAAAACATGGCTTTGTACATTGAAATTGTTGTGTTTTGATAAACTCAAAGTTTGCTATTACCATCGAAACTTATTCCAATTTTCTGGATTAGCCCAAAACTTAGAATTAAACCAATCTGGCACATGCTTATAATTCAAAATATTGAATTGCCATAAGGCGAAATCTTGTTCTGTATTTTTTTGCTCAATGAGCTGCGTGAATCCCAGACTTCTTAATAATTGTTCATCTGCAATATGACTCAACACGACGATTCTTTTTGCCATTAAATCACGCAGTTTTACCAGCATTTGTGATTTATGATGGGTTGATAGTGTATCCATCTGTTCATTATTTAAAATCACAACACCTAGATCATAGCGTTGCTGAAAAGGAAGCATTAAAAATTCAGTTACGTTAAAATGATTCCATTGGATTGTTTGAGCATAGTCTTGGCTGAGATCCTGACCAAGACATACGGCAGTTTGAATTGGCTGTTCTTTAGATAAATCGTCTAGCATTGACGTGATGACATTTTTCTCAGCCATGAGCTGCACCTTATTTGAGTGAGATTAAAGCATGGAATTACAGGGCATTTGTCATAAAATGCACGCTGGTTTAACCAACCTAAGTGTAACTGAACAACAAACACAACAGGCAAATGTTGAATATAAATTTATTTTAGATCGTTCAGAAATCAATCTCCCGTTCAACTTAGGTCAAGAAATTGAAATTGAATGGACCGGCAAAATTTACTGTGTTTCCTGTGGGAATAAAACACCAAAATCATACTCCCAAGGTCACTGCTTTAAATGCATGAAAACGAAAGCAGCCTGTGATATGTGTATTATGAAGCCAGAAACATGCCATTACCATTTAGGGACTTGTCGTGAAGAAAGCTTTGCTCAAGAAGTATGCTTTCAACCCCATATTGTCTATCTTGCCAATTCAAGTGCATTAAAGGTTGGCATTACCCGTTTAGGTCAAATGCCAACACGTTGGCTAGATCAAGGGGCTACCCAAGCTTTACCTATTATGAAAGTGGGCTCTCGTCGGTTATCAGGACAACTTGAAGTCATGTTTGGTACGCAAGTCGCTGATAAAACAGACTGGAGAAAATTGCTGAAAGGTGAAGCGGAAAAGGTAAATTTGTTAGAGATCAGAGATGAATTGCTCACCGAGTTTGAACCTCAAATTGAAACTATTCGAGATGAGTTCAGCATGAGCCTAGATTTCAATGAAAATGTAGAAATTTTAGAAAACGAACTTCCTCATGAATTCATTTATCCTGTCGATCAATATCCTGAAAAAATTAAATCGCATAACTTAGACAAAACGCCAGTCATACGTGGAAAACTGCACGGTATCAAAGGACAATATCTGATTATGGACACAGGTGTAATCAATATACGCAAATATACGGGTTATGAATTAAAAATTCGTGCTGATTCATAATGCTAAATCAATAAAGCCTCAATATGAGGCTTTTTTTTAAAGGATAGATAGAATTGCGTGCACTGGATCTTCATTTTGATCCGACAATAGTTGCTTGTGCATCGTCAACAATTGCATAGATTGTATTTTTGAGTTTTCGATATTCATCAACAACTCAATCTCATGTGCTAAGTTTTCGGGAGTTGCATCATTCTGGATTAACTCCTGAATTACTTTTTTACCTGCAATAATATTAGGTAAAGAATAATAAGGAATTTTCACTAAAAGTTTCGCAATCCAGTAGGTCAAACTATTTAATTTATAAAAAGTCACCATGGGACGATGCAATAACATCGCCTCAAGTGTTGCAGTACCCGATGCCAACGCCACAATATCACTGGCATCCATGACCATCCGACCTATTTTAGATTCCGCATCAATATTTTCCATTAACTTGATATTATCTCTGAGCCTATCTGGGTAACCTATTAAGATCTGCTCAATTTGTTGTTTACGAGCCTCATTGATGGCTGGAATTAAAAATTGATACTCAGGATATTTTTGATGGACAATCTTCGCTGCATCTAATACAAGCGGCCCTAACTTATCAACTTCACCACGACGACTTCCAGGCAGTAATGCGATATGTTTTTGTGCAGGATTTAAACCAAGCGCCTGCTTTGCATCGAGTATAGGATTTTCCAGCGGTAATTGATTAGCGAGAGGATGTCCAACAAATACCGCTGGCACATTAAATCGATCATAAAAAGTTTTTTCGAATGGGAATAGGCAAAGCACCAAGTCAATTGAGGCTTTAATCCCATGAACACGACCTTGACGCCATGCCCAAACTGAAGGACTCACATATTGAACAGTCTTAATTGGCAACGATTTTTGCTTTATTTTTTTTGCTAAGCGTAAGTTAAAATCTGGTGCGTCAATCCCTATAAAAATATCAACAGGTTGTTTAGTCCATTGATCAACCAAGCCATCTCGAACCGCAAAAAGTTTTTTAATATCTTTTAATACTTCAACAATTCCCATCACCGATAGAATATCCATCGCATAATAGCTTTTAAAACCCTCTGCAATCATTTGAGGACCGCCAATTCCTTCAAATTCAGCATCAATTCCCTGCTCTCGAAAACGACGTATTAATTTGGCGCCTAAGGTATCACCTGAAACTTCACCAACCACAATGCCAATTCTAAGTTTTCGATTTTGCAAATGAATATCCTCTCTCATGCTCTACAAGTATCTTAACATAAGCAGCTCATAACAGATTGAGTTCTTGAAATATCTTAACTTAGCAATGCTTTATCTTATTTTTGAATAAGTAAATGAATAATCAAGACAACAGCTTATATTCAAAAATCATAAGATATGCCGGTTTTCTGATAAGTAGCATAAACGATGTACGGTTCTATTGAATATATTTTAGCAGGTGTTTTAGTTGGATTCTGTGTAGGGGTTACTGGCGTAGGTGGCGGCTCACTTATGACTCCTATCTTAATTGGTTTATTTAAAATTGAACCACATATTGCAATTGGTACAGATCTACTTTATGCCGCGATTTCTAAGTTTTGCGGCTCTTTTGTACATGCAAAAAAGCTTAATATTGTTTGGCCCATCGTCATTTGGCTTGCGATCGGAAGTATTCCAGCCTCTTTAGCCACAACTTGGGTTTTAGACAACTATTTGAGTCAATCTACACATTACAAAGCCATTCTCACGATGGTCTTAGGCTTTATGCTGACCATTACTGGTATTTCAATTGTATTCCGTACCCAGGTAGAAAAATTCTTCAAGAAATTTTCCAAAGAAGTTACTGAAGAGGAAGTTGAATTAACTCGAGAAAAATTAAAGCAGAAGCGTTTATATATAGCTTTAATGGGTATTGTATTGGGTATTTTTGTGACCTTATCTTCAGTTGGCGCGGGTGCATTCGGCATTATGGCGCTGATCATCATGTTCCCTAATTTACCTATGATTAGAATTATTGGTTCTGATGTTGTCCATGCAGTTTTACTGACGCTCGTGGCAGGTATGGGGCATATGAATTCAGGAAATGTTGATTTCAATTTATTAATGTGGCTTTTAGTCGGATCGATTCCTGCAATCATCGTTGGTACGTTGGTGAGCTCCCATTTACCAGAAAAAATTATTCGCAAGGTACTGGGTATCACCTTATTTGCCATTGGTGTTAACTTCATGCTTAATCCAGTCAAAGCAAAACCTGTGACCGCACCTGAGGCAGTTATTGAATCCTCAACTCAAGCCCAGTCTTAATTTAATATCATGTTCAAACTATAACCTCAGTGAAGCTGTATATTTCACTGAGGTGAAATTAAATGATTTATTAAATTTAATAATTTTCAAAAATTAAATCATTCTATACAATACAAGTAGAAACTCTGATTAATACCAAAAAGACAATTTCATTACTTTTTTTTATTAAATCCATTCAACTTTTTGATAACAAATGATCTACTGAATCATGCTATATTCAATAGATTGAACATTTTCTTGTAAAAACGAACCAGTGACGGCAATGAATACTTTACAGTCAAATTCTATCACCCAAAACGACATTGATGACGTGAATGTACAAAGCATTCAGCCTCTTGTTACTCCTGCTGAATTAAAAACAGAATTACCGTTAACTGATAATGCATACCAAACAGTCCTAAAAGGTCGTGAAACTGTACGTAATATCTTAGATGGCAACGACAAACGTTTATTCGTAGTCATTGGACCGTGCTCTATTCACGATCCTGCAGCAGCTCATGATTATGCTGATCGTTTAAAAGTTTTAAGCGAAAAAGTGAAAGACACGCTTTATATCATCATGCGCGTGTATTTCGAGAAGCCTCGTACAACAGTGGGTTGGAAAGGCTTAATTAATGACCCTGACATGAATGACTCTTTCAACATTGAAAAAGGTTTACGTTTAGGTCGTAAATTATTGCTTGAACTCAATGAAAAAGGTTTGCCATGCGCAACTGAAGCGCTTGATCCAAACTCTCCACAGTACTACCAAGACTTAATTTCTTGGTCAGCAATCGGTGCACGTACAACAGAGAGCCAAACACACCGAGAGATGTCTTCAGGTTTATCATCTCCAGTCGGCTTTAAAAATGGTACGGATGGTGGTCTCACTGTTGCGACCAATGCGATGCAATCTGTAAAACATGGCCATAGTTTCCTTGGCTTAAATGACCAAGGTCAAGTTTCGGTCATTCGTACTAAAGGCAACCAATATGCCCATGTCGTGTTGCGTGGTGGTAATGGCAAACCGAATTATGATGCTGGCTCTGTAGCAGAAGCTGAAAATGCATTGGCGAAAGCAAAAGTAAGCAACAAGATCATGATTGATGCGAGTCATGCCAATTCTAATAAAGACCCATACCTTCAGCCATTGGTTCTAAAAAATATCACTGAACAAATTTTAGATGGCAATAAATCGATCGTAGGTATTATGGTTGAAAGTCATTTAAAAGGTGGCCGCCAAGATATTCCTGCAAATCTTTGCGATTTAGAGTATGGTAAGTCTGTTACAGATGGATGCATCGATTGGGAAACAACTGAAAAAGTTTTGTTGGAAATGGATGCAGCTTTGAAAGACGTTCTACCACAACGTTAATCAGATTAAACGCCATCACACGATGGCGTTTTTTTATAAGGTTAAATCATGGATCAACTCGAAAAAGAACTAAGCTCAATCCCCCATTTTCAATTTGTTCATGAGCATTTGTTTAGCTCAGGTCAGCCAAACGAAGAACAACTTAAATCAATTAAAGCCTATGGTATCGATACCATCGTTAATCTCGCTTTTAATGATGCTACACCGAACTTAAATCATGAAGATCGCTTAAGTGCTGAAATTGGTCTTAACTACATCCAAGTCCCTATTGATCCAGAATTTCCACATGACGATCAATGTTTATTTGTGCTGGATCTGATCGACCATCTCGTTAAAGAGAAAATGGTCTGGATACATTGCACCGAAAATCATCAATGTAGTTCATTAATCTATCTGTACCGACTACATTATATGAATATGGATTTACCTACTGCACATGAGCTATTACACCAAGTATGGGAACCCAACAACACTTGGACTGGCTTAATGCACGCGGTCGGCTTACAGTTGCAAGGACGTAAAGCTACTCAGGAACTGCAAGCCTCTTTGATGAAAGCGCAAAACTTTGAATGATCGAAATTGCTCATTGATGACTAATTAATACGGTCGCTGTAGACAGGATTCCTTCCTGACGACCAGTAAACCCTAATTTTTCAGTGGTAGTGGCTTTAATACTAATCTGATTGATATCCACATCAAGTACATCTGCAATACTTTGACGCATATCTAAATTATGTTTCGCTAATTTTGGACGCTCACAAGCCACTGTAATATCCGCGTTATTCAGTTGATAACCACGATCCCATATCAACTGATAAACATGCTTTAATAAAACCTTACTGTCCGCGCCTTTGAACTGTTCATCAGTATCTGGAAAGTGCTGTCCAATATCACCGAGCGCTAAAGCACCCAACAATGCATCACAAAGTGCATGTAAAACTACATCTCCATCAGAGTGTGCTTTCAAACCATGTGTATGCGGAATACGAATACCAGCCAATGTGACATAATCGCCTTCCTCAAAAGCATGAACATCAATACCTTGACCTATACGAATAGCTAAGCTCACATTGAACTCCTTTACACAGTTTTTGAAAATGAAATCTTGTATTCTTTGATTCTTGTTCGCTATAGTAGATGCGCAAACATTTGAAAGTATAAGCGATGATGTTGTCAAAAAGCGTATCAAGTTGGATGAAACCTTTAATTTCTATCTTTTTCATTGGATTAAGCAGTGTTTCTGTCGCACAGGCACAACTTATTCAATGCGATAAGCCTCAATCAAGTTTTAAAAATTCCATGATTTGTGCTGTTGATTTTTCATCTTTGAGAGATGAATTGAATGAACGCTTTTTAACATCCTACTTAGTTACTGATGCACCAACTCGATTAATTCAAGATACACAACAGCTTTGGCTGAATCGACTGCAGCAGTGTAAAAATAAAAATTGTGTGTCATCACAAATCAATCAACGCATTGATGATTTAAACTTTTACATGTCGATGAATCAAACGCTCACTCAACATTACATTAAGTTTGAACAAGGTAAAATTGCAGCGCAACCTGTACACCTTAAGATTCATCAATTAAGCAAGGATCGCGTTAAAATTGAAGGTATTGCTTATCGTAGCCCTAACAATCGCATAGAAACCCAGACCATCCCATTATTGGCTTATACAACCACTCAAAGCAAACACGAAATTATTGATAATGAGCATGATTGTCAGTACAAACTCAAATATCAAAAATCATTACTGATTGTCTCAACTGAGCAAACAGGCTGTGAGCGCTTTAGTGGAATCTATCGACTATATGATTAAACAGAGTGTATGCAAGTTCACAGTTAAATTGCGAATGCTAAACACAACACTCCCGTGATCGCTAACAGAATACCTAAGCTGTTTTTTAGGGTTATTTTTTCTTTAAAAACTAATATACCTGCGATCACACCTAACACTACGACTAGAATATTCATACCAGCGAATACGATTGCAGGTGAATCCTTTAACAACATATGTGCGTTCACATAAAGTGCAATATTGGCAAAATTCAATACACCTAAACTTAGTCCAGCAAGAAAATTTTGCACTGTCCATGATGTTTGACGCAGGGACAAATATCCCATGGAAATAATGAAAGCAAACACAAACATCAAGTTTAAACTGACTGCAAATTTTAACCCTAAACTTGTACTGTATTTTAACAGAACATCTACGAGTGCATAGCCAAGCCAAACTGCGAGCAAATACATTCCTGCTTTTTTTGTTTGCAATGTTGGTTTCGATGTTTTAGAAAAAATGATCAAAACAATTGCACTCAAACCCAATGCAATACCAATCAATTTCAGGGTGCTAAATTTTTCTTGGAAAAGAAAATAGGCTGCCAACAATGAAAGAACAACGGATAATCTTTGCGCGATTTCAGTTCTAATAATTCCAGCTTGATCAAGTGATTTGGAGAGCAGCAAGAATATTGAGGGTAATGCTATCCCCAACAACCCAATAAGCCACCAAGGTGTGGAGGTTAATGATATTTGGTTGAGGTCTGGCTTAAACCCAAAAAAACAGAGTATCGTGGCGATAGCATAATTCCATGCAATCATTTGCATGACATCAAATCCACGAGACTTACTAAACTTCAATAAAATCGATACTAGTACGCTGCACAAAGCTGCTGAAAAAATCAGTTCCATAATTTGCTCTTGTTTTTTATTCAAGAAAAAGCCCACAATCACTGTGGGCTTTTTAAAATTATAAATAATTTTATTAATTATTTATAACGATCTACCATTTTCTCTAAAGAAATAGGGCGAATCTTGTCAGCATGACCTGCTGTACCAAATGCAGTATAACGATCTACACAGATTTGCTTCATTGCTTCAACAGTTTGAGCAAAGAATTTACGTGGATCAAATTCGCTTGGTTTTTCAGCCATCATACGACGCATAGCACCTGTTGAAGCTAAACGTAAGTCAGTGTCGATATTGATTTTACGTACACCGTGTTTAATTGCTTCAACTAACTGCTCAACAGGAACACCGTAAGTTTCTTTGATGTCACCACCGTATTGGTTAATAATCGCTAACCATTCTTGTGGAACTGAACTTGAACCATGCATTACAAGATGAGTATTTGGAAGTGCAGCGTGGATCTCTTTAATACGATCAATCGCTAAAATATCACCTGTAGGTGGACGCGTAAATTTATAAGCGCCGTGTGAAGTACCAACCGCAATTGCTAACGCATCAACGTTAGTATCAGCGACAAATTGAGTCGCTTCCTCAACCGAAGTAAGGAGTTGTGAATGATCTAGAACGCCTTCAGCGCCAACACCATCCTCTTCACCAGCCAAACCAGTTTCAAGGCTACCTAGGCAACCAATCTCACCTTCTACAGATACACCACACGCATGTGCCATTTGAACAACACGACGAGTTACATCTACGTTGTAATCATAAGTTGTTGGTGTTTTACCATCTGCAGCTAATGAACCATCCATCATTACAGATGAAAAGCCCAATTGGATTGAGCGTTGGCAAACGTCAGGATCAGTACCATGGTCTTGGTGCATCACAACCGGAATGTGTGGCCATTCTTCGATTGCAGCCAAAATAAGATGGCGTAAGAATGGAGCACCAGCATATTTACGAGCACCAGCAGATGCTTGAACAATAACAGGTGAATTTGTTTCATCTGCGGCTAACATAATCGCGCGCATTTGTTCTAAGTTGTTTACGTTAAACGCTGGTACGCCGTAACTATGTTCTGCGGCGTGATCCAAGAGCTGGCGCATTGAAATAAGAGCCATAATTTCCTCCCAGGTAATGCTCCATATTCTAACCTGACCTGTGTTTCAATTCAGCAACAATTGACAGTATTTCATAAAAAATCCCTGCAATTGCAGGGAGATTTTCAATTTAATACTTATTGAAGTAGAAAATCACTCCGCCGTTGCTTGATCAGCAGGTGCATTTGCAACTTCTTCAGGAACATCAGTATTATTTTCATCTTGTAATGGCTGATCAATAGCATCGATAGCCGCTTGTTGTTCAGCACTAATATCTGATGCTTCAACAGCAACTTCTGATGTTGATGTTTGATCTGCCGCTGGTGCACTTTCTTGTTTAGAACAAGCCGTCATTGCAAGAGTAGCAGTCAATAGTGCAATTACGCCTAATTGTAATTTCATGATGTTATTCCGCATGATAAATCAGATTATGATCATAATATTTCAAAATTATTTCATTTTCATGACGAAAATTAGTCATAAAAAAAGACCTTCTTAGAAGGTCTTTTTTCTTAAATCCAATTAAGCGCGTTCAAGTAGAACAGCGACTGCTGGTAATGTCTTGCCTTCTACAAATTCAAGGAAAGCACCACCACCCGTTGAGATATAACCAATTTTGTCAGCAACTTCATACTTATCAATCGCAGCTAAAGTATCACCACCACCGGCGATAGAGAAACCTTCAGATTCTGCAATCGCTAAAGATAGCGCTTTCGTGCCCTCACCAAATTGATCAACCTCAAATACGCCTACTGGACCATTCCAAAGGATTGTTTTTGAAGTTTTTAAAATTTCAGCAAATGCTTGAGCTGTTTCTGGACCAACATCAAGAATCATGTCATTGTCAGCAACATCTTCAACTTTTTTCACTACGGCTTTTGCTGCCGCTAATGAGCCAAGGAAGTCATCAAAGTTAATTTCTGATGCGTCAGCAACAACAACATCTGTTGGCAATGGAACCGATACTTTCGCAGCAATTGCTTTAGCTGTATCGATTAAGTCATTTTCACAAAGTGATTTACCAACGTTATAGCCCGCAGCTGCTAAGAATGTATTCGCAATACCGCCACCGACAATGAGCTGATCACAAATATCTGATAACGATGTTAAAACATCCAGTTTAGTCGATACTTTTGAACCCGCTACGATAGCAACCATTGGTTTTTCAGGCGTCTGAAGCGCACGACCGAGTGCGTCTAATTCAGCGGCAAGTAATGGACCTGCTGCTGCAACTTTAGCAAGACGAGCCACACCTTCTGTCGATGCTTCTGCACGATGTGCAGTACCAAATGCATCCATAACAAACACATCACAAAGTGCTGCATATTTTGCTGCTAACTCTGGATTATTTTTCTTTTCGCCTGTGTTAAAGCGACAGTTTTCAAGTAACACAACTTGGCCTGGCGCAACTTCAACACCATCCAAATATTCAGTGAGTAATTTAACTTCTTGACCCAATGCTTCAGTTAAGTAGGCAGCAACAGGTGCAAGTGATTGTTCAGCTTTAGGCTCACCTTCAACTGGACGACCAAGGTGAGAATAAACCATTACTGCTGCGCCTTTTTCAAGAGCGGCTTTAATTGTTGGTAATGCAGCGCGTAAACGTGCATCACTCGTAATCACACCATTTTTAACAGGAACGTTTAAGTCTTCACGGATCAGAACACGTTTACCTGCTAAATCGAGGTCAGTCATACGCTGAAAGTTCATGTATAGCTCACTTTATAGATATCAAAACCGCATAGATTCTAAATGATTATGCTAAAAAAGGTGAGTAAAATTTCAGAAAAGCTGTAGAAATCTTTAGATTTGATTATGATAGATGGAGTCGAACCACAAAGTGTTGCTATGTCTATCCATCCAGATCCAAGTATTAATCGTTTAAATGTTTTCGGCGAACCGCTCGCCAGTTGTTGTTTTGATCCTATTACAGGATATTTCAGAAATGGTTTTTGCCACACTGCACCCTCTGATTTAGGTCAACATACAGTCTGTGCCGAAATGACGTCTGAATTCTTAAGTTTCTCGCAACGAATTGGGAATGATTTGACAACACCACTACCCGAAGTTGGTTTTCCCGGTTTAAAGCCTGGTGATTTCTGGTGTATTTGTGTGACGCGCTGGGTTGAAGCTTATCAGAATGATATGGCACCGAATTTAAAACTTCAGGCTTGTCATCAATCAGTACTTGCTTATGTCCCGATCGACATTTTAATGGAATTCTCAGTGTAATGAATCATCATGTTGCTTCAACGTCAGCAAGAATTATTTTAGCTTCTGGCAGTCAAACACGTAAGGAACTACTTAATCGATTACATATCGATTTTGAACAAATATCACCCGATATCGATGAGACTCCGCGTGGGGAAAGCCATGCCGATGATCTTGCCTATCGACTCGCATATGAAAAAGCAAAATATTTTGCTGAGAAAGATCCAGATGCGATCGTTATCGGTTCTGATCAGGTGGCTTGGCGTGAAGGCGCACCTGACATATTTATTGGAAAACCTTTATCTCCTGAAAAAGCAATCAAACAACTTCAAGCAAATTCAGGAAAAATTGTTTATTTCAGTACGGCATTAAGTGTTCAACACGCTTCATCTGGGTTTGAAGAAACCATTGTTGAACATTATAAGGTCAAATTTAGGCATTTGAATCTGGAAGAAATTCAGCGTTATGTCGCACTTGAACAACCTTTACAGTGTGCTGGAAGTTTCAAATGCGAAAGTTTGGGCATCAGCTTATTTGAAGAAATGATTGGGCAAGACCAAACCACGTTGATGGGCATGCCGATGATTCAATTGTGTAAAATTTTACGTGAATTGAAAATTCTAGTGCCTTGATACGTTGCATATTAATAAATAAGACCGAGTTCAATAACTCGGTTTTTTTGGAATTATTTGTTACTAGCAACTGAAGAATGAAATAAATACCCTATTTTTAGCTCAAATAATTACAACTGAGCTAAATTAATTTATATACACAAAGCTGTGGAAAATTGATCGATAAGCGATCTCAAAACATAGAAATTGTAAAAAAGTTCAAATGATCATATTTGGGTTGTTCATTTCAAGTTAAGAATATGAATTACATGAACAAGTTAAGAAACTTTGTATAACATCCATTATCTTAGTTTAAGTTATCATTGTTAAAGTTTTTTTCAATTTTGGATACTATCTTTAGGGGGATACATATGCATGATAACTTCTGGAATAGATTTCTACATATAGAAAAAAAACTAAAAGAATTTAGTACTCACTTAGATTTTGACATTAGAAACAATGAAACTTTTTCTATAGAAATAATGAATTTGTATCTTACAATTTGTTCAGAAATTGAAGCAATTTTTTAAAGCTTGTACATCTAATATTGGTAATTCATTCAACTCTAGAGATTTTCGTGAATACTATAAAGATGAAACACAACTACAAAGTCTATCTCTCTTAAAGTCTGACGTAAAAATTAAATATACATCTTTAAAATTCACTCCATTTGATAAGATAGATAGCGATGAAACAATTTTATGGTGGAATCACCATAATAAAATTAAGCATGATCGTGAGATTAATAGAAATCTCGCGAACTTAAAAAATCTATTAGACTCAGCTAGCGCACTTTTTTTACTTAACTTAGTCTACAGATTTGTAGTTCAAGAAAAAATATACCTTATACCCCCTCCTGAAATTTTCGAAACAAAAGACTTCTTGGTCAGCATTCATTCTTCAGGAGGTGGGCTTCTATATACATCCAAAGCTTGTATAAATAGTTTTGGTGCTGAAAGCCCTTTTGATGATGATTAGTTTAGTTAATATTTGATTCAATAAATCTGCCTCATTTAACATAATGGCTGTTATACGATATGAAATTCCCCTCAAAGTGTAAATTAATTATTTCTTTAAAATAGCTATATTCATTTTTTTCATATTCATTTGTATCATCCATAAGCAAGAAAACATGCGCTTTTAAAGCCGTGTCACTTGCAGAACTTGCATCGTTCAAGGGACAATAAGCCAAACTAAATTGTAGTCCTTATTATGTCCCAAACTTTAGACGTTCTCGGCGGTATTAGCGCTGAACAATTCCTTACGGAATATTGGCAAAAAAAACCGCTCCTCGTTCGTAATGCAGTTCCTGAAATTGTGGGTTTACTTGAACCCAATGATGTTATGGAGCTTGCACTCGATGAAAACGTGGCTGCACGTTTGATCAAACAAAAAGATCGTGACCCTAATCAATGGAATGTGAAGTCATCACCACTGCTCAAAGCAGACTTCCAAAAAATGCCAAAATTATGGACACTACTCGTTCAAGCGGTCGATCACTATTCGTTTGATCTTGCTGAATTATGGAAAAAATTTCCTTTTATTCCTCAATGGCGTCGTGAAGATATTATGGTGTCTTACGCACCACAAGGTGGTTCTGTCGGCAAACACTTCGATTTTTATGATGTATTTTTAGTTCAAGGTTACGGACATCGCCGTTGGCAATTAGGGCAAATGTGTGATGAACAGACAGCACTCGTTGCAGGTCAGCCTTTAAAACTTTTGCAAGAAATGGAAGTTCATTTTGATGAAGTTTTGGCGCCGGGCGATTTACTATACGTCCCACCAGGTCTTTCTCATTATGGCGTAGCTGAAGATGAGTGTTTAACCTATTCTTTCGGGTTCCGCATGCCAAATATCTCAGACATGATGGATAGTCTTGGTGATTCTTTTTCAGAACAAGAGCAACTGAAAAAACCATTATTAGATATCACACGCTCTGTCAGCGCTGCTGTCGGCGAAATTTCAGATCATGAGCTTAGCTATTTGCGCGAACAACTTTTAGCTCAACTGCAAAATCCTGAGATGCTAAATGAAGCCATCATGTGTCTCGCTTCGCAACCTGGTTATCCTAACAATATTCCAGAAAATGACGAAATTGGAACAGGTGATTTAGAAGAAGCACTTGAAGAAGGTTATTTATTAAAAATCGAACCTGCTTCACGTTTGCTTTATAGCAACTTCAATGATGAACTTAACTTTTGGGCAAATGGAGAGCGCTTATGTATCTCCGAAGAATTTAAACCTCATTTAAAACGTATCGCTGATGGTGAAATGATCGCTTTGGATGAAAATTTATATGATCAACACATTCTTGAAGATCTCGCGGAACTCTTGAATAATTCGATCATTATGTTGCTTCCTTCGGAAGAAAACTAAACCCATAAATATAAATTGTTAGCTTACAGCTGTAAGCTAACAATTCACTACTTGTCTGATTCCATAGAAGTTCGTATGGTAATTGCAGTAAAGAACGATGGAAAATAAAAATGGCAAGTCCTGCTCAAGCAATAAGACATAAATTACTGAACACTTTTTTTTCAAGGCATTCTGTATGGTTCGCATGTATTATCATCGCCCTGAGTATTACATGGCTTAGGCTATTTTACAGCCCCCATTATATTTATTATTTTCTATCCGACAGTGTCATTAATATTATTTGGCTACTGACCAGTTTACTCAGTGTCTTAGGCCTATATGATGTACTTCAAAATAAACATTCGATTTTAAAGAACTACCCAATCATGGGGCATTTTCGCTTCTTATTTGAAGATTTCAGACCCGAAATTCGTCAATATTTTATTGAATCAGACCAAGACGCTTTACCCTTTTCAAGAATGCAACGTAGCTTAGTTTATCAGCGTGCAAAGAATGAAAATGCTGATAAGCCTTTTGGTTCAATTATTGATGTATATCAAGATGACTATCGTTTCATTACTCACTCTCTTGCACCGAAACTCCCAGCTGATACCAGCACCTTCCGTATTAAAGTGGGTAATGATCAGTGCGCTCAACCTTATAGTGCATCAATCATGAATATCTCAGCAATGAGTTTTGGGAGTTTAAGTGCTAATGCAATACGCGCACTTAATCTCGGTGCCCACATGGGTCAGTTCTATCATGATACTGGCGAAGGAAGCCTAAGCCCCTACCATCTTGAAAATAATGGAGATATTGTTTGGCAAATCGCCAGTGGATATTTTGGTTGTCGAACTGAAGACGGTCTATTTGATCCTGAAAAATTTAAAGCTCAAGCCAAACATCCCAATATCAAAATGATTGAGCTAAAACTGTCTCAAGGTGCAAAACCAGGTCACGGCGGTATTTTACCCAAACATAAGATTACAGAAGAAATTTCGAAGATTCGTGGTGTTCCTCGTGATCGCGATTGTATTTCCCCGCCAAGCCACCCTAGCTTTAATACACCGATTGAAATGATGCATTTTATTCAAAAGTTACGTGAACTATCAGGTGGTAAACCTGTTGGATTCAAATTATGTATCGGACAGCCTTGGCAATTTATGAGTATTGTCAAAGCGATGCTTGAAACCAATATTGTTCCTGATTTTATCGTCGTAGATGGATCAGAAGGTGGAACCGGTGCTGCACCGATTGAATTTAGCGATAATATCGGAACGCCACTGCGTGAAGCGCTCTTATTTGCACACAATACCTTAGTAGGTGCTGGATTAAGAGATAAAGTAAAAATTGGCGCAAGTGGTAAAATCATCAGTGCTTTTGATATTGCGAGTACCTTTGCCTTAGGTGCAGATTGGGTGAATTCAGCTCGTGGATTTATGTTTGCTGTCGGTTGTATCCAAGCTCAAAGTTGCCATACCAATCAGTGTCCAGTTGGGGTAGCAACACAAGATGCTGAGCGCCAAAAAGCAGTCCATGTACCAACGAAAGCAGAACGTGTTTATAATTTCCACAAAAATACATTGCATGCACTGGCGGAAATGATAGCAGCTGCAGGTTTAAATCATCCGAGCGAAATTAAAGCTCATCATCTCGCGCAACGTATAAATGATCGTGAAATCAAAAATTATGCTCAATTACATTTTTGGTTAGAATCAGGTCAATTATTAAACTGTAAAGATAGAGATGAAGAAAATTTCTATTTCAGAATGTGGAATTTGGCAGATGCCAGCAAATTCTAGTTTCATCAAAAAGGTGCTGAAATCAGCACCTTTATTTTAAAAGTATCCTTTATGACTTTGCGCATGTAAGAATGCTGGGATTAAACCCGTTAATGCTGCCCGTATATCCGCACGCTCATTGATCAACTGATGAGATCCCTCCTCTAACATGAGCAAGGTCTGAAGGCGAAACTTTCTGCGTATAAATTCGATATTATAACGCCAGTCTACAGTTTGATCTTGGGCACCTTGAGCGAGCCAAACTGGAATTCGGCATGCAGGTCGATTTTCCATTTCCAACATCCACTTTGACATTGCTAATATCCAATCCATCCCCATCATGCGCGGTTGTAGTGGATCTTTTAGACGTACAAATCTTAAAAATTCAGGATTGTGATTATTGCGTTTAAAATGTCTTGGAACTTCACGTTTGATACGGCGAATGATGCCCAAGCCTACTGGATTATGCCACCATGCTGTTTTTGCAGGTCTGACTAATGGCGACAAGAGTAATACGCGTTCTACAATTGGATTTTTACGTTGTTCAGCAAACTCCAACAAATGATGCATCCAAATTGCACCACCAGTACTCTGTCCGATACCTAGCCATGGTTTAGGCAATTGATCAGCTTGTTTTACATATTGGTGAACCGCATGGAGTACTTGCTGATAATGATCAAAGTTCTGAATGCTGGCAGCATTGCCATCACTTAACCCATGTCCAGGCAAGTCATAAGTTAAAACACTAAACCCTTGATCCAGCAATTCACCAATAATTGGTTGGTAAATTCCACTGTGTTCCAAATAGCCATGCAATAAGAATACAGTACCTTTCACCTGCTCTATGCGAGGTTGATACACCTGCACATGAAGTTTGAACAAAGGCATTTTGATATAACCCTGCCAATAATTCGCTTCAAGACGATCAAGTGCGTAAAGATGACGATAAGCTTGAATCTCTTTCGAAGGAGAATAAGGTCGATTTAAATTTAATGGTTCTAATCTTAATGGTGTTTGTTCTCGATTCGGAATGGGTAAATCGAGTTGTTTCAACACATTTGGATTCAGAAACGGAATATCAGACATTATGGCACCTCCCGACAACCGCTAGAGCCAAACATTACATCTCTGATCGTGGCAAGTAATTCATAATTTGCACGACGACTGTGATCGTAATTTAATTGGCTAGGACGCCATGTTGTCAGCATTGTAGGCATGGGCGCTTCAACAGGAATTGTTTTGATACCGTTCAAAGCAAAAAGACGTCGTGTACGTGTCATATGATAACGATCGGTAATCAAAATCACTGTCGGCGCTCCTCCTTTTTTTTGTAATAATAATGAACTAAAGCGTGTATTCTCACAGGTATTCATGCTGCGTTGCTCTAATAGATTCGCTTCTACCCCACGCGATGCTAACCACGCTTGCATGTACGGTGCTTCAACACCACTCAACACAATAGGTAAATCCGTTTGCTTCTCAATCTCAAGTGTTTTTTCTAGTCTAGAGCGTGTGTAATCATTAACTACAATATCAATTTTATTATCTCCTAGCGTCAACCCACCACCCAACACAACTATCGCATAAGGTTTATCTTTCTGATTTGATAAAGTTTTATTTTCATTTTGAATCAACGCGATATCTTTATAGATTTGCGGATCTAATGTTTGAACCTCATCTTCTTCTAAGGGATGATTTCTAAGGAAAAATTCATATTTTTCCATTAAAGCCAAGCGCTGATTTTTTTCTTCATTGATGGATGAATTTGTTGAATCAGTTTGGCTTATGGCAACATCACTGGCAAAATCAGGCTGATCAATTGCGAAGACAACATCCTCTTTAGTTTCATTCTTTGTATTTATATCTGTAAGCAATTCATCTTTAATTTTTTGTTTTAATAACACATAGCGAGTTTGAATTTCAGCAAGCTGTTCAGCCCCTTGATCATTCAATTGTTCTTCAATAAGTTTGAGATAAGCTTGTCTTGCAATCCACAGCCTTGAACCAGGCTCCAAATCCTCCTTATCAGTTAACGCTGCCATTTGCTGGCTCTTGGCCGCAATTTCGTCAACTTTGATAGGGACAAATGCGTGAAGTGATTTCACAACAAGTGCTGAATAAAATGGTGTATACCAGAAAACCATGAGACAGCCCAAAAGTGCGAATATGATCGCCATCATACGCACCGTTGCCACCATCCAATGTTTTCTAGACATACTGTCCTTTTTAAACCAAATGAGATTGAATAGAACCTTTTTGATCGAACAAAACAGGCTCAGGTTCTAATAAAATACCAAACTTATTTAACACATCTTGCTGCACAGAGCGATAGGTTGCCTGCACATCTGTGAGAGATGCATCGGCGTAATTGACTAAAACTAAAGCCTGTCGATCAAACATTCCCACTTTTCCTAATTTTTTTCCTTTCCAGCCTGCTTGGTCAATCAACCAACCAGCTGCAACTTTTACAGAACCATCTGCTTGAGGATAGTGTGGAATCGTGGGATGAAGCTGTAAAACTTCCTCAAATTTCGTTTTAATTAAAATCGGATTTTTAAAAAAGCTCCCTGCATTTGGATATTCTGCAGGATCTGGGAGTTTACTTTGACGAATTTTGATCACTTGTTGCTGTAAATTATATGGCGTAATGTCATCGCCCATCGCAGCTTTTAAATCTCCATAATTCATTTTGAGTTGTGGCTGTTTAAGTAATTTAAAGATGACCGCAGTAATAACAAACCGCTCAGGCTGATCTTTAAAAATGCTGTGTCGATATGAAAAATGACAATCACTCGCTTGGATTTGAACGATTTCATTTTTAGTACGATCAAAAGCCTCTACAAATTCAATAAATTCACCGACTTCAACGCCATAGGCACCAATGTTCTGAACAGGTGCAGCACCCACCCACCCTGGAATCAATGCGAGATTTTGCAATCCATAGAAACCTTGCTCTGTTGTCCATAGCACGAACTCATGCCAGTGACGTCCAGCACCTACTCGAATTGTTACATTGGTATCATCTTCAGCAAGCAGGACAAGATCATCTAAATGTAATTGAACAACCAAAGCATCTAGATGCTCAGGGAGCAGCATATTACTCCCCCCTGAAAGTATCATCATGTTTAATTGAGCTTGCTCAGCGAATTCAATTGCTTCACGCAAATCTTGAAGAGATCGAACAATACAATAATGAGATGCAACAGCATTTAAATTCAACGTATTGAAAGACTGGAGTTGTATATTAGTTTGAATATCAATCATATTTTTATCTTACTCAACGTTTGACTGCTGCAACATTGGTTTTAAGTAACTAATCCATGCTTTACTGTTCGACTCACATTGATCTAAGACCAACTCAAAGCCATCATCTCCACCATAGTAAGGATCAGGTACTGGTTGATTTAAATATGAAGGATCTTTGGCACTCATGAGCTCTATTTTTGCTCGCAGTTCATGGTTTTGAAATATTTGCGCTGCTTCAACTTGCAGTTTCTGAATATTGACTAGATTTTCATGATCCATCGCCAAGATTAAATCAAATTCCTTAAAGTCTTCAATACGAATCTGTCTCGCACGTAATGAAGATAAATCATATCCTCGTTTCAATGCGTGCTTTTGACTTCTATAATCAGGCGCTTTGTTTGGGTGATAATTACTGGTTCCAGCTGAATCAACTTGAATATTTAATTTTTCTAAATCCGCAAAGTGTTTCATTACCACTTCTGCTGTTGGGGAACGACAAATATTTCCTAAACATACACATAAAATTTTGTATGGCATTTTCGTCGTCATCTTCGCCTCAAAAATACATATACTTTCGCAGTGCATATGTTAAGTTATTTAAGGAGTGAATCCTATAGAACTGTAAAACAATAATCTTATTTAAAGCGCAAAAAGGATGTGTGATGAGCCAATTTCAATTTCAAACTGTCGGGAATATTATTTCTGGTTTAGGGAGTATTCAACAGCTTGGCTCAATTTTAAAACAACATCGATTTAATAAAGTTCTTCTCGTCACAGATCAAGGGATGATTGATCACCACCTCCACCAACCTATTCTTCACATTTTCAACGCTACTGGTACTGAGTTCAGTATTTTTTCCGATGTCGTTGCAGACCCTCCAGAAGATGTCATCTTAAATGCAGTAGATGAAGCAAAACGTTTACAGATTGATGCAGTCATTGGTTTTGGCGGTGGTAGCTCCTTAGACGTGGCAAAAATTATTGCCATACTTTCACACCCCAATCAAACCCAAACGATTTCTGAGTTATATGGCGTCAATCAAGCTCAATCGCCACGATTACCACTCATCTTAGTGCCTACAACTGCAGGTACGGGTTCTGAAGTTACACCAATCTCTATTGTCACTACAGGCAAAACAACAAAAACAGGAATTGTTTCACCCGTTCTGTATGCGGATACTGCCATTTTAGATGCAACTTTTACTCAAGGTCTTCCGGCTCACATCACTGCAGCAACAGGAATTGATGCAATGGTGCATGCAATTGAAGCCTACACCTCAAAACTAAAGAAAAATTTCTATTCTGATTTGCTCGCTAAACAAGCATTGGATTTATTGAATCAAAATTTAAAACTTGTTCTAGAGCAACCCCAAAACCTAGAAGCGCGCCAAAAAATGCTCTTAGGCTCTATGTTGGCTGGACAAGCATTTGCAAATGCTCCTGTTGGAGCTGTTCATGCGCTTGCCTATCCTTTGGGCGGGCATTATCACTTATCGCATGGTCATACCAATGCAATCGTGCTTGTTGAAACACTGAAATTCAATGCACCTCAAGCGAAGAAATACTATGCTGAACTGATGCAATGGATTGACCCATATAGCAAAGGCAATACTGATGGCTTATGTGATTTATTTATTGATCATATGGAAAGGCATGTTAGCCAGAGTGGGTTGAGCTTAAAACTCAATGAGCTAGGTGTACAAGAATCAGATTTAGAGATGTTAGCTAATGATGCGATGCAACAAACGCGCCTCTTACAAAACAATCCTAGAGCTCTAAGCTATGCTGATGCTTTAAGCATCTACCAAGCAATTTATCATTAAATGACTCGAAATCTTTAATCAACTTTCTGAATAAAATATGACAACTATTTCAAAAAAAACTAGAGCAGACTATCAATTCTTTTTTCCCATCCAAACCCGTTGGGCTGATAATGACGTGTATGGGCATGTCAATAACGTCACTTATTACAGCTACTTTGACACCGCCGCAAATGCGCTACTTATTCAACACGCACTATTTGACTTTAAAACTTCGCCTATCATTGGACTCGTTATTGAATCAAAATGTACATATTTTTCTGAACTATCCTACCCCGAAGTGATTGATGTTGCTGTCGCTATCGAAAAGATTGGACGATCTTCAGTGACGTATAGCATTTCAATATTTAAGAAAAATCAATCAGAGCCTGCTGCTCAAGGTTATTTTGTGCATGTATTTGTCGACCGTGACTCTCGTAAAAGTATTGAATTACCAAACTCAATACGCGAAGCCTTAACTACGTTTATGACGAAATCAACTTAAGACTTAAGCTGAATATTATGTAGCTCACCGCCGAAAATTTTTAACAAGTCTTCCACGACGGGTTCTTGATGAATCAATTCTTCAGCACGTCGATATGCCTTTTGCTTACGCTTTTCCTGCAGATCGAAAGGCGTCTCACCGTTTGGTTCGTTGTATTTTACGATTAATTGAGATTTTGAAAATGATTGCTTGAGTGCTGCTTCTAAACTCGGAATGAGTGAGTGCAATAAAGCTTCGTATTTTGCAGGGATATAGAATTCACATGTTCCATCAATTTGACCTTGCATAAGACCTTGTTGTGCTAATTCTTGTACCGCAGGTGTTAATGGACTATTTCTGAACCAATATTCCCACTTTTGAGTATCCCATTCACCTACCAATTCGACAGGCTCAAGCCTTAAAATATCTTGAGGCATTAAACCTTTTAAGCCAGCATCTGCGACAACATTTTTATTCTCATCAAGTAGATCTAGACTTGGGCAATGAGTGCCATTCGATGATCCTTCTTCTTGAACTGACAATTCAGCGCTTTCAGCAGAATGTTCACTTGGCTTAGGCTCTAAAAAGAAAATATTGTCTTGATCAACAATAGAAGATTCAACAGGCTCTGAATTAAAGCTTGCTCCAAATGAAGTCAGCTCAATCTCCCCACTGCCTACCACAGAGTTGGTTAAATTCTCTTGTTTCACTTCAACAGATACAGACTGACCGACATCATCCGCATGATTTAATTCTGTTGAATGCAAGCTTTCAGATTCAGATTTTTCAGGATGAACTGACTCCGTAGGAACAGCCTCATCATCAGATGCCATCATCTGCTGAAATAAGATTAGATCCGTATTTTCCTCATCATTTACATCGCGACTACGCTGAATCGAACTCGTATTATTCTCAGGCGAACTGATTTTCGATCCTGCTTCTTGATGATCAGCCGATATAGATTCTGAATTCTCTGTCGAAATCTGATTGAAATTTTCAGCTTCTTTTAAGACATTTGATTGTTCTGGAGGTGCTTGAGTGGTCAGCTGCTCATTATTCGCCATCGGGCGGAATGCCAACAACCTGAGCACACACATTTCAAAGCCTTGCTCTTGAGTCACTGCAATTTGTAATTCAGCACGACCTTTACATGCAATTTGATAATACAATTGTAGATCTTGAGCAGAAATCATGCTCGAAAGCTGCATAATTTTCTGATTAATCTCAGCACTATATTTTAAACTCAAGTCTGGTAAGTATTGGAGTAAAGCCAACTCATGTAAAGTTGAAATGAGTTGATCCAACACCAAAGAAACATCAAGTGCTTGTTGACGGAATTGGAGTAATAAAGCACTGACTTTAGCACGTTGATTTTGATGTATCGCCAAAATAAGGTCGAAAATAATCGTGCGATCAATCAAACCCAGCATTTCTTTCACATCTTGGTGGTGAATCGCACCTTGCCCATATGCAATTGCTTGATCTGTTAGCGACAGTGCATCACGTAAAGAACCTTGTGCTGACTCAGCGATCTGCCAAATCGCATCAGCTTCCGCATTAATTGATTCTTTAGTTAAAATTTGTGTGAGATGTGAAGTGATTTCATCAACCGCCAATGGGCGTAAAGTAAATTGCAAACAACGTGAAATAACCGTAATTGGAAGTTTTTGAGGATCTGTCGTCGCAAATAAAAATTTGACATGTTCAGGCGGTTCTTCAAGCGTCTTGAGTAAAGCATTGAAAGAATGTGTGGACAGCATGTGTACTTCATCAATGAGATACACTTTAAAACGACCTTGCGTTGGTGCATAAGGTACGTTATCCAATAATTCTCGTGTATCCTCAACTTTGGTTCGGGAGGCTGCGTCAATTTCAATTAAGTCTATAAATCGACCTTCATTGACTGCGGTACACGTTGGGCATACTTCACACGGTGTAGATGTTACACCTGTTTCACAGTTCAGACATTTAGCAAGAATCCTTGCAATCGTTGTTTTACCAACGCCACGCGTCCCCGTAAAAAGATAAGCATGATGCAGTCGACCACGCTCTAAAGCACTGGTTAATGCACGCGACACATGGTTTTGACCAACCAATTCTAAAAAATTACGTGGACGATATTTACGCGCAAGAACCTGATACATGAATGCTCCCTAATTACAGGACTAAGCATACTGTTTTTTTTGGCAAGAGTGAATGCGTTACAGATCATTCATACATTCAAAAAGCAATTTAAATCCAACTCTTTTTTCTTGGGAAAATTTAACCTGTTAAATTCAAACTAAAATCATCGAAATTTTCGTATTCCTCACCAGTCCCATCGATACGAATTTCGAGCATTTTGTTGACCAAATCGACAAGAATGATATTTCTGGTTGGGACACCGTTTAATTGAATCAAAGACTTTTCAGTATTAATGAATTTGAACTGACCTTTGATTTCTTCTGCTTGGTTATGACCGCTTAGACTTAATCGTGACAACACATACGTTTGGTCTGCGTTAAGTTGTAAATCAACAGCCATACCAGGACAATCCTCACAACGCGAAAAACACCCCATACATGGCGTAGTACCTTGATACAAACCAATATATTGAGGTGTTACTTGATTTTTTATTGAATCATTCTGTTTCAAGAGTTGATTTGATTGCGTGGACTGATCGCAAGAAGCCATATGAATCGACGATATCAAAACCAATGGGATGACAGTACTACGGCGCATAATCACAAATCAATTTTAACAATTTTGTGAAAATTACCATATCTCAAGTCTGCAAATGAATCAATGCGTATGTTGGTGCACGTGAACCCCATCATCATGTAAAACTTGATCAGGGTAAGCGAGTCCAATCCCTTTAATTACTTCAGCAAAATATGACCCTTTATCTGTATAAACTTTAATAATTGCATATTGATCTTCAATACTTTGAGTAATCGTAAAATAGTTTAGATCAGCAGGATAATCCTCAAATTGCCCCTTGTATCGCACAATTCCATCCTCAACTTGTTCAATCTCAGTAATTTCAGCCACACGGTTGATACCAAATTGCAAAAGTTTCAAGGGAAATTTACTGCCCTCTTTCATGCTCGCCACTTGATCAGGATTAAACTTAAATAAATAACCCGAGTCAGCCCGATGCTGAAAACTTTCTGGAAGAATCATATGCCGTTCAACATTTTGTTCTAGTACAGGCATAAGCTCAGGCATCAGATGAGAACTCGATGATTCATTCTTATTTTCAAGCCGTTCGTCATGAGCATTAACATTTTGACCCAGTTCATTTTCAACTTGATGCTGCTGTAAGCTTGCAGATGATTTGTCTTTTTCGGGTTTTAGATATAACGTAAATGTAGCAGTCACAAAAACTGCTACACCCAATAAAATATAAATTACTTTCATACGTTATTTGAATAGCGACACTGCTTTAGCATTTTTATTAATCATAGTGACAGCATCACGATCATTCGTACCCCCTAATTGGTATCCATACTTTGGATGGAATAAATCTGGGCTTGAGAAATAAGAGATACTATTACCTCCCATAATCGTACCACCCAATGGATGCTCCAAACCACGTGCTGGTCCAGCGGTATCATCATGATTCACCCCCATATTATGACCGAATTCATGACGTAAAACCGTGATTCCACAGTTAATACTTCCACTACCGATCATATAATTAGAGTTAGGGTTTTCAAGCAAGTAAGCTAAACCACAGCCTTCTTCATCACCTTCATAATATACAGCATCAGCTTTTAAGCGATTACGCTCATTCTGAATAACTTTGTCCACACGACCAATATCAAGGACATTGTTTAATGTTTTAGAACCTGGTGTTTTATATTGCAGATAACCAACGTTGCGCAGATAAAACTTGGCATTTGAATTCTCTGCAGACACATTGGTTAGATCAAAGCCTTCAATCAACCTCATTTTCGCTGCATTTGCACCTAATTTCTCTGCAACAGCAGGACTACTCACCAAAAGCATGTCAATGGTTGCACTATCAGCTTGCCATCCTTGAGATGTATAGACAAAACGTTGCGTTTCACCAGTTTGAATCGTTTGTCGTAAATTATTGGATGCCTGAATTGTGCTGCTCCACGCCGCTCCAGAACTTATGATTATCTTGTCATTGATTTGAGCGCGATCAGGTAAATTAATTACTGATTGCCAATTTCCATTTGCCAACTTAACACGTGTCACTGGTTGTTTAGGATCAGGAACTTTTTGATTATTTAAATCTTTCGCTTGTATCACACGTTCTGGTGCAGAAACTAAAATCCACTTCGCTAATTCTTTTACAAACATAAATTCATATCGTTCACCTCTATTTAGTTTTAAAGTTGCTGAGGTATTGATATTCTGATTTGAAATAGTAGCTTGCCATGTTGCAGTCGACTTCACGATCACACGATCACGGTCATATGCTGAACTTGGTAATGTGAATTGTGACACCCAGTTTCCATCACCAAAAATAATTTCAGTTAAAGGGCTATCTGTTTTATTTAACTGAGTACCCACTGAACTAACATTTAGTTGTCTCGGCTTGATATATTCAGGCACCCATTTTTTTAGATTTTGATTAAATACAAACCAATAGCGATCTCCTTTTTTTAAATTAAAATTACTCGAAAAAAGAAGATTTGTTGTATCAATTGATGAATCCCTGCCTGCATCAGATTCAATCAACATTACCGTATTGTTAGCAACATCGCTCGGCAATACTATTTTCTTTGCCCAAGCGCCATCTTTTAGATGAACTCGCTGTATTGTTTGTTGATTAGATATAATATTTTGTACACTTGAATTATCTAAAATGACACTGGGTGTACTGTTGATTCGCCATTTTTTTAAAGATTCACTATAAATAAAGTCGAATGTGTTTCCTTTATTGATTTGAATTGATTCAAGGGGAATATCAATATTGGAAGTATCTAGATATGCCGCATATCCCGCCGATGAGGAAATTCTAATCTTGTCATTATTTTTTGGATTGTTTGGCAGATAGATTTGTTTCGTCCAATTTCCATCACGCAATTCGAATTCTAATTCAGCATAACCGCTCGGAATCTGCCCGCTTTGCTGATTTTGGTTTGGTGTAAGTACTGTACTTGCCACAACACCACTCATCAAACAACCCATTAGTAAAAAGGTAATTTTTTTATTCATCATGTCACTATTTGTTTATTTTAGTTAAAGTTAGTATACATTATAAATACAAATTCTCCTTTGTAAATGTTAAAACCATCCCTTTTTACCATTATTAATGTGATCCACACATCTTAATGCCTCTTGCGATAAACTCCACAAACGATAATCCCCTGTAATTGACCCAACAGGATAATTATGGGTATAGGCAAAGCTTAATTTTCTTTCAGGATCACACCAAGCCCCTGATCCGTTGTAGCCCATATGACCAAATCCATTTTTTGCACTTTTACCCAGCGTGATAACTCTGTGATAACCCAAACGCCAATGCATAGGTATTGGCATCACCTTGTCTCGATCATAGCTTTGAATTTGCGAAAGTTGTTTGAATACAAGTGGCTTGATAAATTGTCTTGATTCGAACTGACCATAGTGCGCCATCATGGCATAGATTTTCGCTAAACTTCTGGCTGTAAAGACACCATTAGCAGCAGGAATGGGTTGAGTCAGAACACGATCATCAAAAAAGCTAAACCCCTTCATTCCCTTTGGAATCATTGCATCTATAAAATCATCAGGATTTTGACCAGAATATTGAATGATACGATCCGAAAATGAAACTTTCTGTTTTTTCTTCTTTTGTTGTGCAACTTGAGTAGTTGATGACTTTTTTTCAATATTTGTTTTTTCTAGAGGTTTGGCTATTCTTGAAAGTTGATCCTGAGGGACACCAAAATAGGCACCATCTAATTGCAGTGGTTCTACTAAATATTGATTCATCAGCTCAGAAAGATTTTGCTGAGTCGCTTTTTCAATCAGCCCTCCTAATAACCAGCCATACGTAAGTGCTTGATATGCATAATTTGAATTGGGTTTAAAACGTGGTGTCGCGCTAGCCATCACATTGAGCATGTGATCCCAGTCTGCCATTTCAGATGCTTGAGCAATGACATTTCTAACATCATATAAACCACTACGGTGACTTAATACGTCAGCCAAAGTAATCTTAGATTTTCCATGTTCAGCAAATTCTGGCCAATAATCAGCTATGGGTTGACGATAGTCTAATTTCCCTTCACTCACTAGAATATGCGACAAAGTCGCTAAGATCCCCTTTCCGGTGGAATAGCACATCGCCATCGTGTCTTCTGACCACTCTTCACTCGAAGACTTTTTTCCAACATAAATATCAACCACTTTTTCTTGACCATAATATACAGCCAATGATGCACCACCTTGTTCAGTACGAGAGTCTTGTAAACGACTAAATAAATGTGCCAAATCTGCAAACTGATGGTGAACGATACCCTTATAATTATGTGTGTCAGCGTAAATTAAATCTTTTAGAATTTTCATCTTCTATCCTTGATTTATAGTTATAAAAAAGCCTAACAAACATGTTAGGCCTAGAGCATCTATTAAAGTGGTTTCACAACACCAGAAACATGAGGTTTTTGTGATTTTGCATTACGAACTAACAAATATGTCGCTTGATCTCGCTCACCCGTTAAAAATTCAACCTCAGATGGTAAAAACATAGGCAACTTAAAATAAACATCAGCATCATAAGCATCCGGTAAACTAATACTTGCTAATGCTTTAGCTTTACTCCACATGCCATGCGCAATCGCTTGTTTAAAACCAAATGCTTTTGCTGTAACTGCATGAATATGAATGAGGTTAAAATCACCTGAAACGAGCGCATAGCGACGACCCGTGTTTTCAGCGACTTTCCAATTACCCTGTGATTTAAATTCAGGTAACTGATCTTCTTTCGCCTTTGAAGAGGATGAAGTATTTGTTTTTTCACGAGAAAGATAGGTTGTTAAACCCTCCATCACCACATCATTACCTACTTTCGCAGTGGTAATGAAGTCAAATTGCAAACCTTTGTCATGTGGTTTTAACTCACCAAATTTGCATGATAGCGTGATGGTTTCATTCACTCCAATTTTGCGATACTGCTTAACTTGATTACGAATATGAACTAAACCCAGCAAAGCAAATGGGAAAGGTTCTTGTGTCATCATTTGCATCTGCAAACTTTGAGAAATGACTGCCAAGTAAGTCGATGGTACATATCCATTATTCTTATAACCACAAATTTCGTTATACGATTTTAAATGGTCATGATCAACACGATATTCATCAACGATGTAATCCACTTGCGGAAGTGTCTTCTCGCCTTTCGGTTTTTTAAAAATTAAACCTTTAATGACTTTAGGATAAGCTAGATAAGCTTTTGGCAATTGACTAAAGTGACGTGTTTTCATGTTAAAAATTCCCATTTATCTTTATAAAAAATTTACAGTTTGCAGCTCAACAAAACGATCATAACAAATCATACGAGCAATAAAGAGAGTAATGCCTGAACATTACTCTCTTTCATTTAACAATCTATGACCACTAAAGCTTAAGCACCTAATAAACTTTGACCGCACACACGTAAAATGTTTCCATTCAGCCCCGTTGAAGCAGATGAAGCAAAATATGCAATTGTTTCTGCCACATCAACAGGTTGACCACCTTGACTCATCGAATTCATACGGCGACCCGCTTCACGAATTGCGAATGGAATCGCTGCTGTCATTTGAGTTTCAATAAATCCAGGAGCAACAGCATTAATCGTTACACCATTTTTCAAAATTGGTGCTGTAAATTTCACTAAACCAATCACACCAGCTTTAGAAGCTGCGTAGTTCGTTTGACCGAGGTTACCCGCAATACCTGAAATCGAAGATACGCAAACGATGCGACCATTTTCATTGATGCCTTCATTAGACAACAAATAGTCATTCACACGCTCAATCGCAGATAAGTTAATGTTAATCACAAGATCCCAAAGCTCTGGCTTCATATTGGCAAGCGTTTTATCACGTGTAATACCGGCATTATGGACAATCACATCTAGCCCGCCTTGAGCAGCCGCTGCAGCTTTGATTTTTTCTCCAGCATCTGGTGCAGTGATATCAATCGCTAAAGTCGATCCACCAATTTCACTCGCAACACGATCAAGATCTGCTTGTTGTTGTGGTACATCTAAGCAAATGACATGAGCACCATCACGCGACAAAACATGCGCAATCGCTTCACCAATACCACGACTTGCACCTGTGACCACTGCAGTTTTGCCCGCAAGTGGTTTAGTCCAATCAACATCAACAACATTTGCTTTTGAAACACGAATGACTTGACCTGATACATACGCTGAGCGCGGAGAAAGTACAAAACGAAGTGTAGATTCAAGATTTAAAGCAGCATCTTGATCTACATAAACCAATTGTGCAGCAATACCTTTCTTAAATTCTTTACCTACAGATTTCACGAAACCTTCTAATGCACGTTGAGCAATCGCTTGTTTCACTGTAGGTGCTGATTCTGGTGTCAAGCCAACGACGACTACACGACCTGAAGTTTGAATTTGGCGAGCAATTGGATTAAAGAATTTATACAATTCAATTAACTGTTCAGAGTCCTGAATACCCGAAGCATCAAACACAACTGCTTTGAATTTCGACTCTTTATCGCCTTCATTAAACGCACCTAAGTTCAACCCTACTTTAGCTGCAGCTTGTTGTAACTCAGCATTGTTTCCCGCATAGCTGTTGGCATGAATATTACTCAGAACTTGCGCAATTTCACCATTAAAAAGACTTTTAGACGCAGAACCGAATAAAACAGCGCCTTGAACAACAGGCGTTGCTGATTCAAAGCGATCTAAGTGAATTGGAGATGGTAAACCTAAATTTTTGATGACAAATTTACCAATTGGAGATTTTGCAAAAGCTTGATATTGGTCAGTCATGAATATGATCTCTCGATAGAATAATTTTTTGAAGGATCTATGATGTAGATGAAGTTCAGTTCAAACTCTGATACTTAGTAAATTAATCGATCCCTGCGTTTCAGTTAAATAATACTTGAGTTACTCTATGTATGTCTTGACCTGAAAGCATTGCTAAATGTCATTTTAGTCAATACGACCTCTTAGCGATTATGCTAATGTAGCACTCAAGAATATCCCAAATATGCTTGGAAAAGCCTTATGAGCAAAACAACTCAAGAAAATCCAACAACTGAGAATTCTGCGAAAGCGACTGTGTCAAATACATCAAAAGCTCGTTCAAATGCGAGTAGTGGTAATGCAAACAGCGCCAACAACGCAAATACTCCAAAAGCGACTCGCCCTCGTACGTCGACGACTCGCAAAAAAACAGCAGCAACAAATAAAACTAAAGCTGAAAATCAAACTTCAGCAACTACGACTCAATCTTCCGCTGAACAGGAAAAAACTATGACTCAAAATACTGTACGCCGTGTTGCAATTATCGGTGGTAATCGTATTCCTTTCGCACGTTCTAATGGTGCTTATTTCACAGCTACAAATACGGATATGCTTACAGCAGCATTGAATGGTCTAGTTGAGCGTTTTAATCTTCAAGGTCAACGTCTAGGTGAAGTTGTTGCTGGTGCTGTACTGAAGCACAGCCGTGATTTCAATATGACGCGTGAATGTGTGTTAAGCACAGAGCTTGCACCTGAAACTCCAGCTTACGATATCCAACAAGCTTGTGGTACTGGCCTTCAAGCCGCTTTCCTCGTAGCGAACAAAATTGCACTTGGTCAAATTGAGGTGGGTATTGCAGGTGGTGTGGATACCACTTCAGATGCTCCTATCGCATTTGGTGATGGATTACGTAAAGCCCTCTTAGAACTCAACGTTGCAAAAACAGGTAAAGATCGTCTTAAAGCGTTAACTAAAATTAACGTAAAAGATTTGCTAGATGCTCCTAAAAATGGTGAACCTCGTACTGGCTTATCTATGGGCGATCACCAAGCGATCACAACACTTGAGTGGGGCATTTCTCGTGAAGCTCAAGATGAACTTGCTGCATCGTCTCATCAGAAAATGGCTGCAGCTTATGAAGCAGGATTCTTTGACGATTTAATGACGCCATTCCTTGGCCTTGAGCGCGACAACAACTTACGTCCTGATTCAACTGTAGAAAAGCTTGCAAAACTTAAGCCAGCGTTTGGTAAAGGTGATGCTCGTACAATGACTGCTGGTAACTCTACTCCACTTACCGATGGTGCTTCTTGTGTATTATTAGCATCAGAAGAATGGGCTAAAGCAAATGGTCACGAAATTTTAGCGTATTTAAGTTTCTCTGAAACTGCTGCTGTAGATTTCATTGGTAAAAAAGAAGGTTTGTTAATGGCTCCTGCTTACGCAGTTCCACGTATGCTCGAGCGTGCTAATTTAAAACTTCAAGATTTTGACTACTATGAAATTCATGAAGCATTTGCATCTCAAGTTCTTTCTACATTAAAAGCTTGGGAAGATCCTAAATTCTGTAAAGAACGTCTAGGCTTAGATGCGCCTTTAGGTTCAATTGATCGTGCGAAGTTAAACGTTAAAGGCTCTTCGTTGGCTGCGGGTCACCCATTTGCCGCAACGGGTGGTCGTATTATCGCAACTGCTGCAAAAATTTTAAATGAAAAAGGTTCAGGTCGTGTACTTGTGTCGATCTGTGCTGCAGGTGGTCAAGGTGTAACGGCAATTATTGAAAAATAATTTCTATGACAACAAAAAAGCATCTCAATAGAGATGCTTTTTTATTTTGAGTTTTAGTGATTTAAAGCCTCAGGTGCATAACCCAGTTTAGCTTCGATCCCATCATAGAACCATTGAAATATAAATGTATACACCAGAATACTAAGCGTCAAACCTAAGTCGACGATAAAAGCTTGTATGAGCGTCATATCCATCATATATGCAACAATTGGAATGGTCACTAACATCAAGCCACCTTCAAATCCTAGCGCATGCAATATACGAACTTTTACAGTACGCTTCCACTGATTGCGCGCTTCAATTTTTTCGAAATAATGATTGAAAATCATATTCCAGATCACTGAAAGTACAGCCATAATCACACCTAATGTACCTGCAATCTCCAGTGGAACTTCGAAAATAAAACTCAAAGAAATTGCGATGATCACCAATAGAATGATTTCATAGCTTATTGCGTGAATAATTCTTCTCTTTGAAAAAAACATGGGTTCACTCATCAACATTGTTATATGAGCACATTTTATTTTCATAATATTGAATGATCGAGTTAGAATCTATCAAAATTTCTGAAAGAACAAAGATGAATATTAATCAAGAACAATTGGTCGTTTTTAAAACGGTGATGGAAACAGGTTCTTTTTCCGCAGCCGCACGTCAATTAGGCAAGGTCCCGTCTGCTGTCAGTATGGCGATTTCCAATTTAGAGATTGATCTGAATCTTCATCTGTTTGAAAGAATAGGACGTGAACCACAACCAACGCTTCAAGCTAAAGTTTTGTATGAACGTACTAATCATTTATTGATTGAAATGAATCAATGGAAACAACATGCGTTTGGTTTGAGTAGCGGCATCGAAACCGAATTAAATATTGTGGTGGTATCAGAGTTACTACATAGTAGATGGACTGATTATATTGTTTTATTAGAACAACAATTTCCTCAACTACAAATCAATATATTCAGCGCACCACAAGAAGATGCTCAACAAATGATTTTAACGGGTAAGGCTCATTTAGCCTTGATGTTTGAGCGTGAGCATATTGAGGCAAATGAACAATTTGTGGAATTAATGAAAGAAAGTTTAATTCCAGTTGCATCTGTTCATCATCCGCTGTGCCAAAATCAAAAAGTGAGCTATGAAGAAATTTTTCAAAGTCGTCAGATTGTAGTCGCTAGTCGCGATCGGAACATTAAGCCTGAATTACTCTTCTCCAAAGATGCATGGCGTACAGACAATCACCATTCTGCATGTAGATTAATTTCACAAGGACTTGGATGGGGAGTTTTACCCACTGAAATACTTATCGAACAACCAACATTAAAGAAAAAACTTAAAGTTCTACGATTTTCAGATTTCACCCCAAAATTTGATTATTTTATCGATCTAGTCTGGAGTAAAGAGCAACCACTGGGCAAAGCTGCTCAATTTTTAATTCATCACATCAGAAATAAAAGAAAAATGTAGGAAAATGACTTGATTTAAAACTTTTGTAGCATGTTTCAAAATAATCATGTGTTATAAAGATGATATAAGTAATGAAACAAAGAATTAGATCGCAATGACTGAAACAGCTTTATCTCAATTAAAAAACTTCACTACAATTGTTGCAGACACAGGTGACTTAAACGCAATAAAAAAATTTAAGCCATTGGATGCTACCACTAACCCTTCACTCATCACGGCAGCAGCTTCATTTCCTGAAAACAAAGAACTGATTGAAGCTGCATTTGATCAAGCAAAGTCAGAGGGTTATCGGTCGGATGAGTTAATCGATAGAACAATTGATATCCTGACTGTCAAATTAGGTGTGGAAATTCTAAAAGTAGTTGAAGGTCGAGTATCAACAGAAGTTGATGCAGCACTTTCATACGATACAGCCGCGACAATTGCTAAAGCTAAAGAATTACTCGCACTCTATGCGACGTATGGTGTTGATCAAAACCGAATTTTAATTAAAATCGCCTCAACATGGGAAGGTATTCAAGCTGCTAAGGTTCTTGAAGCAGAAGGCATTCATTGCAACTTAACTTTGTTGTTTGGCTTACATCAAGCAAAAGCATGTGCGGATGCTCAGGTCACGTTAATTTCACCATTTGTAGGTCGTATTCTCGATTGGTATAAAAAAGCTGAAAATGTGGATCACTATCCAATTGAACAAGATCCTGGTGTGCAATCCGTTAAACATATTTACCAGTTCTACAAACAAAATCAGGTGAAAACTGAAGTTATGGGTGCAAGCTTTCGTAGCGTAGAACAGGTTCTCGGACTTGCTGGATGCGACCTCTTAACTGTATCACCGAATTTACTTGACGAATTGGCTCAAGATCATCGCCAAGTTGAAATTCAGTTAAATGCAAATGCACACAGCTCAAATATCGAATCGCTTAGTCCAATCACTGAAATAGATTTTAAAGAGCAAATTCAGAAAGATCTTATGGCATCGCAATTATTGCAAGGCGGTATTGATGGCTTCATTAAGGCAAGAGATCAACTCAGCTCTCTGTTAAAACAATCATTTGGCATAGATGCTGATATAAAAGCTTAATTGCACCTATCCATCATTCTTTCAATCGAGCTCTTAGGAGCTCGATTATTTTTTAAGAGATAAATGAGTGTTTGGTATAACTGATCTTCCAACCTATTTAATAGGTACATTACTTATTATTTTATTACCTGGACCTAACTCGCTCTATGTCATGTCTATTGCGACTCGCTTTGGCATAAAAGTGGGCTATCAAGGTGCTTTCGGTATTTTGTGTGGAGATAGCATCCTTATTTTGCTAACTGTCTTAGGTGCCGCAACATTATTGCATCAATTTCCCTGGATTTTTTTCGCCCTAAAAATTATTGGTGCTTTATATCTTAGTTATTTAGGTATCCGTTTAATATATGCAGCCTATTTAACTTGGAAACGTCCAAGTAAAGATCAAGCTAATGTTTCTATTGTACAAAAACAAGAAAAATTTCATCCTTTTCGTACCGCATTACTCATTAGTCTGATTAACCCAAAGGCAATACTGTTCTTTTTATCGTTTTTTGTTCAATTTGTAGATCCAGCTTATCCTTATCCAGCCCAAAGCTTTTTAATGCTTGCTGTAATTTTACAATTAATGAGTATAGCCTACTTAAGTATGTTGATCTTTACAGGTATCAAAATTTCAAATTACTTCAACACGCATTATAAATTAGCAGCTGCTTCTGTTGCCGCTATTGGTATTTTATTTGGATTGTTTGGGATCAAACTTGCGACATCAACAATGTAATCTTAACTTCACAGAATCATTAGGGAAATAATATAAAAATGCTCATAGACGTGATAACAAGAATAAAAAAAGATTTAAGTCTACCTGCTGTTTTCGCTGGCTTTATTACATTTTTAATTGGCATTAGCGTTTCATCTGTACTGGTTATTCAAGCTGGACAAGTATTAGGTGCAAATCAAGCACAGATTAGCTCATGGTTTTGGGCATTGGGTCTGAGTATAGGATTATCAGGACTGATCTTAAGCTGGAAGTTTAAATATCCAGTTGCGACATCATGGTCAACAGCAGGACTAGCACTGATTATCGCTACAGGCTCAGGATACAATTTGAATGAGGCGATAGGGGCATTTTTAATATGCGGAATTATGACTGCTGTATTGGGTTTTTTTGGAATATTTCAAAGAATTCTTGAATTTTTACCGCAATCTCTTACAAGCGCCATGTTAGCTGGAGTGTTATTAAAATTTGGCATTTCATTATTTACGGTCATGCAAGACCAATTGATCTATGTTTTAATCTTGATCAGTACATATTTTATAAGTAAAAAAGCATTACCACGCCACTCCATTGTCATTACATTGTTAGCTTGCATTATTGCCACACCTTTTTTCTTTGAATACACAGCAACCAAAATTCACTACGGAATGACGTATCCAGTATGGATTCAGCCTGAATTTCACTGGTCAAGTATTTTGGGTTTAGCTATTCCCCTCTTGATCATCAATATGGCTTCGCAATATTTACCTGGTTTAGCAATGATCAGATCCTATGGTTACAAACCTCATGTCAACCAATTAGTGAGTTGGACAGGAATTGCTCAAGCAATATTCGCTCCGTTCGGGGCATTTTCAACCAATATCGCGGCAATTAGTGCAGCTGTGAGCCTAGATGAACAAGCTCATCAAGACCCTGCTAAACGCTATATTGCAGGTATGGCTTGTGGTGTGTTCTATATTTTTATGGGCATTTTTGCGGCGACACTAACGGGATTGTTACTGTCATTCCCTAGAGAAATGATTACCACTTTGGCGGCGATCGCGCTTTTTGCCACGATTGGACATAACATCAGTATCGCATTTAAAGAAGATTTAGATCGTGATGCTGCTTTAATCACTTTTTTAATGTCTGCATCTGGAATTCAGTTTTTGGGCATTGGATCTGCTTTTTGGGGTTTGGTTATTGGATTTATTATTTATCATTTGATGCGTATACAAATTAAAAAGCCTATTTAAAAAATAGGCTTTTGGGAATTAAATTACAGGATATTCACCCGTACCTTCAGGCCAAGGTGTCAATAATTCATATCCTTCATCAGTAACAGCAACCATATGTTCCCATTGTGCAGACCAAGATTTATCTGCTGTAACTACTGTCCATCCGTCTTTTAATTCTTTAACTTTGGCTTTGCCTGCATTCACCATAGGCTCAATGGTAAACACCATTCCTTTTCTTAATACTAATCCCTGACCAGGCTGTCCGTAATGCAATACATTCGGTTGCTCATGGTAGGTTTTTCCAATACCGTGACCACAATATTCACGTACAATCGTATAACCTTCGCGTTGCGCAACTTGTTGAATAGCATGACCCACGTCACCAAGTGTCGCGCCAGGTTTAACCGTTTTAATACCTGCAAGCATCGCTTCATAAGTCGTATCGACTAATTTTTTTGCTTCAGGTTTAATTGTACCCACATAGTACATTCGACTGGTATCACCAAAATAACCATCCTTGATGATTGCAACATCAATATTAATGATGTCTCCATCCTCTAAGATAATATTGGAAGCAGGGATACCATGACATACAACTTCATTTTTCGAAATACAGGTTGTTTTTGTATATCCGTAATAACCGACATTTGCTGGCGTCACCTTAAGTGTATTGACGATGTAATCATTACAGATATCATCAAGATACTCAGTACTCACACCTGGCTTCACATAATCACCAATCATCGCAAGCACTTGTGCCGCAAGCCGACCCGATATTCTTAGTTTTTCAATATCTTGTTCAGTTTTAATGGTGACAGCTGTTGCCTTCATGATGAACCCCTTTTTAATTCAGGATTCATTATAGGACTTTCATTTGTCGATCACAAACGCTATAGACTATCTGTAACTTAATCATTTTCGACTATTATTTAACCATTCAGTACATTATTTTATTTTGCGAATCAAGATCTATGCTCTGCTTAATTTCAATTCAATAAATAAATTTATTTTATTAGTTTTATAAATACATAGACTTAATTTAACTCATAATTTCCCATCCAATAAAATTATTCGCTTCTTGCTTTTTTACTATTCCATTCGATGGATGACCGCCCTCCCTATTTACTGACATTTGCTCTAAAATCGCTTTCTTTTTTCTTGAACCGATCTCCCTTATGACCAATTTGCGTACACGGGACATTATTGCCTTAGGTTTTATGACCTTTGCACTATTTATCGGTGCAGGCAATATTATCTTCCCACCTATTGTTGCTCAACAAGCGGGTGAACATGTTTGGTTAGCTGCTTTTGGCTTCTTAATTACTGCTGTTGGCCTTCCTGTTATCACGATCATTGCGCTATCGCGTGTTGAAGGCTCTATTCAACTTTTAAGCTCTCCACTGGGTAAGATTGCAAGTTTAATCTTAACCGTAGCATGCTATCTTGCTGTTGGACCACTTTTCGCGACACCTCGGACAGCTACAGTTTCTTTTGAAATTGGTTTTTCGAGTTATTTTGGAACGTCTTCATCGACCTTGTTGATCTACAGTGCAATTTATTTTGCATTTGTAACGTTAATCTCACTTTATCCGAATAAAATTTTGGATACTGTCGGCTATGTTTTATCTCCACTCAAAATTCTCTCTTTGATCATTTTAGGTGGTAGTGCCTTTTTAGTTTCTGCAGATTATATCCCTGCACCTATTGGAAACTATATCAATAGTCCTGTTTCAGAAGGTTTTGTTAATGGTTATTTAACCATGGACACTTTAGGAGCTTTAGTATTTGGTATTGTCATTATTAATGCGATACGTTCACGTGGTGTAACTGATCAAAAGTTAATTACCAAATATGCAGTGATCGCAAGTTTAATTTCAGGTATTGGCCTTACACTGGTTTACATTAGCCTATTTAAACTTGGACTGAGTAGTCACGAGGCTGCACCTAACGCTGCAAATGGTGCCATTATTCTCCATGGCTATGTTCAGCATGCCTTTGGTGACTTTGGCTCATATTTTCTAGGGGCGATGATTTTTATCGCATGCATGGTTACGGCAATTGGTTTGACTTGTGCATGTGCAGAATATTTCTCACAAATCACGAAGATTACTTACAAAAAATGGGTTTTCATTCTTGTTGGTTTCTCATTTGTCATTTCCAACTTAGGTTTAACCAAGTTAATCGCCTTCTCTGTACCTGTATTAAGTGCAATCTACCCACCAGCGATTGTGGTGATCATGATGGGATTTATGTGGAAGTTCTTTAATTCCGCTCCACGCGTCATTGCGCCTGTTACAGCGGTTGCTTTCATATTCGGTATTATTGATGGACTTAAGGTTGCAGAATTAGATCATTTCTTGCCAGCATTTATGAACAATCTACCATTGGCTGAACAAAATTTAGCATGGTTGATTCCTTCTTTAGTTGTATTTGTCATTGTCTACATACTGGATAGACTGAAGAAGTAAATTCAGGTGATTTATCAATAAATATTGTTTTACCCAAGCCGTATTTGTTCTGTAATCAATAATTGTCTCGTTTATCCAACAGACTATTATTGCTTACCCACCTTAACTTTGACCTCATCAGTCTGATTTGGAATGACTTTTGCTACTATTTATTTGTTTTGCAAGGTGCTAAAAAGTAAATAGATTAAAGAATTACAAGAAACTCTATTCATCTCATCACGATTTATCGAAATAATTCTAGCACTTAGCTCACGTAGTATCTTAATTTCAAATATTTCGACTTTTGTCATATTAATGTCATAATTTATTTACATAATAGAGTGTTAAAAACTTGCTTTATTCTTCAATCCCCTGTACAAGTATGTAAACAAAGTCGACTAAATCATTCAGATTTGTCATGAATTATCAGGAGGGATGGAGATGTTATCATTACATTTCAACAAGCAAGTCTTCATTAATACTCTTAAAGCGAACAACAATGCTGTCGTTTTTTTAAGCACAATGTTTGCTCTCATGCTGACACTTGTTGTGCAAGGTACAATTCAAGGCACGTTGAAGCTTGAATATTTTGCTTATGCACTTGCTGCGACGCTAGCATTTTACGTGTGGGCCTTTATTGACACGAAATATCGTACTCAAAAGCTTTCTGATCAAGAAGCACATTTAGACTAAGAGATGGATGCCAAAGCATCCATCTTAAAGTCAATGTCATCATTTAAAGCACTCTATCAAAATAACAAGTTTTTCAATTCTGCTCTACTTATTAGAATAACCCAACATATAAACCATAAAGCAAACCTAAGGTCGCCCCAACCTCACCTACGACCAATAGTACCATCGCACCTCTCATGAGCAATTTTGGTAATTCAATACGCCCTAATTGATGTGGTTCTTTGAACTGATTTGTCGTATCTTTCAATAAGCCATGCAAAATATAACTTAAAATTGAAAATGCAAAAAAGAAAATATTAATCAAAATAAAGAGCAAATTTGTCGATTCATTCAACGCTGAAAAATATGCCATAACCGCTAGAATTAACGTTGCAGGTGCATATAGCAAACTACTCCTATGCGCAATATCAACATAATAATGTGCTCGAGCTTGTTTAGATAAGCTGATTTGCACATACTTCCATACACCAGTAAGCATACCGGTGAATAAAAAAATACCACTAAAAAAAATAGCAAGTCTTACCGATAATTCCATTTGATCGATCATGATCTGACATTCCTTCGCTATAAAACAGATTGCAATATGTTTAGCATCTTATCTCATATTTCATACTACGACTTCGCTAACTCCATACCTTATATAGAAATTTAAGCAAAAAAAAGCTCCAATAAGGAGCTTTTTTATTAGAGTTTAAAGCGTGATTTTAACGGTTTTAATTCGATTATCTTCCATTTCTAGAATTTCGAAATTAACCCCTTGGTGTTCAATCAACATACCAACTTCAACCGCTCCACTCGTTTTATCTAAAATCAGTCCTGCAACACTAAAGTAACCTGAGTCTTCTTGCACCAGATCTAAATCTAATATATCGAGCGCCAGCTCTAATTGATATAAATCTAACATACCAGACGCCTTCCAAGTGGTATCATCGATTTTAACCAATTCAAGCTGTTCATCAGCATCTGGGAATTCACCAGCAATTGCTTCAAAAACATCTAATGGTGAGATTAAGCCTTGAATATTGCCATATTCATTTGTAACAAGTACCAATGAACCTTTAGAAGTTCTTAATGTATTAATTGCATCAATCACTTTCATTTTTTCATAAATGAAAATAGGACGGACACGTTTCATCAAATCTTTTAGTTGATCTGGATCATCTAATGCATCAATCAATTCTTTTGCACGTACAATCGTGATGACTTTATCCAATTGTCCACGACAAACTGGGAAAAGACTATGAGGTACAGCTAATACCTGTTCACGAATTGCTTCGGCATCGTCCTCAATATTAACCCAAGAAATTTGATTTCGAGGTGTCATAATTGAAGCAACTGAACGTTCAGCAAGTGATAGCACACCACCAACCATATAACGCTCTTCATCACCAAAAGCTTGTTGAATTTCTTCAACTTCTTTGGATGTTGCAATATCGGCATCCAATTTACTGCCCATCAATTTCAAAATTGAATCTGCAGTTCGATGACGTAACGGGATCTTCGCTTGATTTTTTTCAAGATTACGATTCGAAAATTGATTGAATGCTTCAATTAGAATTGCAACACCAATACCTGAATAAATATAACCTTTAGGGATATGGAATCCAAAACCTTCAGCGATTAGACTTACACCGATCAATAACAAGAAACTTAAACAAAGGATAACCACCGTAGGATGACGGTTAACAAACGTAGTTAACGGTTTTGATGCAATTAACATGACAACCATAGCCACAATCATCGCAGCCATCATCACGTAAATATTATCCACCATACCAATCGCAGTGATCACTGAGTCGAGTGAAAATACCGCATCAAGCACGACGATCTGAGCCACAACTGCAGCAAAACCAGCGTATACGACATTGTTATTCGTTTTAATCTCGGGTTTACCCTCCATTTTTTCATGGAGTTCATTGACAGCCTTATACACAAGGAATAGACCACCAAACAGTAATATCAAATCCCGACCTGAGAATGTTTTTCCAAAAATTTCAATCAATGGTTGAGTTAAAGTCACTAACCACGAGATCGCAAAAAGTAGACCTAGACGCATTAATAATGCGAGGGATAAACCGATTACACGGGCTCTATCACGTTGTTCTGGAGGAAGTTTTTCTGCAAGTATCGCAATAAATACTAAGTTATCAATACCTAAAACGATTTCAAGAATGATAAGGGTAATTAACCCTATCCAAATGCCAGGATCCAATAAAAATTCCATATTAGATCTCCTGGTTCTTATTATTTAAGATAATGTAAGAAGCTAAATTAGGCCAACACGGCGACGGGTCCATATATAAAGTTACCTTTTCAGAAATGATGAAACTATTATGCATAAGAATTTTATTTTGTAATTACTTTTTTTATGTTCAAAACAATTTTTTATGTAAATTTAGATCATATCTTTAGTCGTAATTGCCATCCTTGAATAGTCTTTGACATTTTCGACACAAAAAAAAATATCAATGCCAAGTTATAGTTCCTATATTTTTCAATAGAATTTGGTCAGCGTGGAATTGACATAAAGATATAATCATGAAGATCAGAATAGCTGTATTTTTCGAATCTTCTGTTTTGATACACATAAAGATATTTACAGATCATTGAAATATGTTTTATAAAACTGAAGTCAATAGGTGTCATACCTTTTGTCTGATTTAAGGTAAGCGCTTGAACATAAGTTGATTATTTGAACATAGTTCTTTTAATATAGGTTATGCTTCATGTAATATTTAAATTAATAAAAACAATTAAGTTACACTGACAAGGACGTAGCGATGTCAAAAAAATATGCAAAATTTTTACCTTCATCTGAAAATTTTGAACTCGAAAATTTTCCATTCTATTGGATCACTCAAGTCCATTCTCAATATGTACTGAATGTTGACCATGTGCTCAAAAAGTATGGCGTTGATAATTCTCGTCGACGTTTGCTTGTCGCATTGTCTACTAAACCAGATGCAAGTGTTTCAGAACTCTCTGACATGATTGTGTCAAAAATGTCGACGACTACAAAAATCGTTTACCGTTTAAAAGATGAAGGAATGGTTGACACTTACTCGTGTGAAAACGATGCCCGTATTACGCGTGTGGTACTAACACCAAAAGGTTTAGAAATGACAAAAAAAATTAATGATCTGATGAGTGTGGTTCTTGAACAAACATTTGAGGGATTAACCCCACTTCAAATTGAAAAACTAATGGAAAGCTTAAAGCATATTTTCAAAAATTTAGCGCATTAATTTTCCTAAACTTTAGATTAAAGCCCATCATCAAACATATTGAGTTGGGCTGTATTGTTCTGCCGTGGTTTTGGACAATAAAAACATTCAAATTCCCCTACTGGAAAGCCTTCAACAAAGTTCTGAATGTCGGGGGATTTTAAACTCAACCACTGATCTAATTTATGGTGCGGAATAATAATTACTGACCGTTTAACATCTCCAGGCTCATGAAAATCCTTCATCATTTCGTGATGAATAGCATCCATGGTAATCATCGTTGCTGAACGATAAATAATTTGATCAATTTTCGTGATTTCATACAACGCTGCGATAAAAAATGCCTGACCATCTTTTCTTCTCACACCCCATCGTTGCGGTCGTCCATTAATATATTTTGCTTCATAAAACTCAGTTACTGGAATTACACCAAATTTACATTTTTCAAATGCTTCTTGAAAACTTCTTTTTTCGCTTAATGTTTCATTGCGTGCATTATAGGTTTTCTTCGCTATTTCTGTATCAGTTGCCCATTTTGGTATAAAACCAAAATTAACTAACCTCCACTCGTAGCTATGATCAGATTTAAATAACAACGGGGTTTCGTAGCTTGGATAAACCTCTTCCACATATTCAAATGAAATATGTGGAAGTTCTAATGCTTGGATTTGATGCGCTTGTATTGGCTTAAAGTTGGCACACATAGCATAATTTTCAATACTATAAAAAACTTAGGCTATTATAGCTGATCCAATTCAGTTCATTATGATGATATTGGTACTGTCATCCAGTGTGTACGCGTGAATTCATCCATAATCCAATGCCCATTAAAGCGCCCTAATCCAGAGTTCTTTTCTCCACCGAATGGTGCATTAGCATGGTCCGCGACACTTATACCATTAATATGTGTCATTCCAATATCGAGTTTTGAAGCGATTTCTACTCCGCGCTCAATATCAGATGTACATACAGCACCAGATAAACCAAACGGTGTGTCATTGGCGATTTGAATTGCATGTGCTTCATCATCTGCTCTGATGATCGGCAGAATTGGTCCGAAGCTTTCCTCTTGAGCAATTGCATATGTCGGCAATACATCGATAAACACATGAGGTGAAACCAAATTATTCTCAATACCCCCAGCATAGACCAACTTAGCACCTTCTATTTGAGCCTGATCAATGATTCGTTGATGCTGTTTCACTTGTGTATTATTAATAATAGGTCCTATAAGCGTCTCATCAAGATTAGGATCACCCACAGGAATATCTTTTACTTTGTTTAAAAGCTTTTGAACATATTCATTGTGAATCGATTGATCTACGATGACACGATTAGTGCTCATACAGATTTGACCTTGGTGAAGGAAGCGCCCCTTGATCGTCAAATCGACTGCCAAATCTAAATCTGCATCTTTAAGAATTAATAATGGCGCATTCCCCCCAAGCTCTAAAGCAAGTCGTTTGATTCTAGAGCTGGCCATCGCTTTAGCACCAACATTTTGTCCTACTTCTGTAGAGCCAGTGAATGAAATCATCTTCGGGATAGGATGCTCGACAAAATAATCCCCTATTTCACTACCACTACCCACAATGACATTCAGTACACCAGCGGGCACACCCGCCTCTTCAAACAATTTCCCTAATAATGTTCCACCTGTAACAGGTGTGTCACTCGCAGGTTTTAGTACCACTGTATTTCCACATGCGATTGCGCAAACAACCGATCGCATTGACAAATGAAATGGAAAATTCCAAGGGCTAATGACAGCAATAACACCCAACGCTTTGCGTTGATAAAAACTTTTTCTCGCAGGATCTTTACTTTCTAGCTGAACAGTTTGGATTTGATCAGGAAAAGTGAATGATTCTGAGATAATACCAAGCGCAGCACCTACTTCAATATTTGCCTTGAGACGCGTACTTCCAGACTCGGTAATCAGCCAATCTATAATTTCGTCTTTACGTAATTGTATGATGTCATGCAGCTTCTGAATGATTTTCTTGCGATCTATAGCAGAGGTAATTAAGCCAAGATCAAATGCTTGTTGTGCTGCAGAAAAAGCGAGATCAACATCAGACTGATTCGCCGCTTGAATTTGGTGTATTTCTTTTAAATCAAATGGATTAAAATTTTGTATGACACGCTCTGAAGAGCCTTTTAACCAAGAACCGTTAATATACTGTTGATTTAAATTTGAATATCGCGTCATTTTATGTCCCTCTTCATGCCACTTTTTACCCAATGGTCAACTATTTTACACAGTCGTAAAAAAAGCCTCCGGAGAGGCTTTTTTATTTTAATTAGTCACCAGTATAACCTTTAAGCTTCAAGCGGTAAGCATGAAGTAATGGTTCTGTATAACCTGATGGTTGTTCAGCACCTTTAAACACTAAATCATATGCTGCTTGGTAAGCATAACCGTCAAACCCAGGCGCCATTGGTGTGTACGCTGGATCGTTCGCATTTTGCTCATCTACAATTTTAGCCATACGTTGCATTACTTCTTCAACTTGCTCTTTAGTCACGATACCGTGACGTAACCAGTTAGCAACGTGTTGAGATGAAATACGTAAAGTTGCACGGTCTTCCATCAAACCAACGTTGTTGATGTCTGGAACTTTAGAACAACCAACACCCAAATCAACCCAACGAACAACATAACCAAGAATACCCTGAAGGTTATTTTCTAACTCTTTGGTTTTCTCTTCATCAGTCCAATTCGTATCAGTCGCTAATGGTGGAGTTAATAAATCATCTAAAGGTAATGCTTCAGTTTTTAACAACTCTTGTTGACGCGCTGAAACATTACATTGGTGATAGTGAATCGCATGAATTACAGCACCAGATGGTGATGGAACCCAAGCACAGCTCGCACCAGCTTCAGGATGCTCAATTTTGGTTTTATACATATCTAAAAGCATATCTGGTTTAGGCCACATGCCTTTACCAATTTGTGCTTTGCCACGTAAGCCTGCTTGTAAACCAACCATCACGTTACGGTTTTCATATGCAGGGAACCAAATTTGAGATTTAACTTCACCCTTACGAACGAATGGACCTGCTTCCATAAAGGTATGGATTTCGTCACCTGTACGGTCCATGAATCCTGTGTTAATGAAGATGGTACGATCTTTCGCTTGAGCAATACAGTTTTTCAAGTTTACAGAAGTACGGCGCTCTTCATCCATGATCCCGATTTTAAGCGTTTTTGCTGGCAAACCTAGAGCTTGTTCAGCACGCTCAAATAGTTCAACTGCAAATGCAACTTCTTCAGGGCCATGCATCTTAGGTTTAACGATATACATAGAACCTTTACGAGAATTCTTGATTTCGTTTTGACCTTTGATGTCAGCAAACGTTAACAACGGTGTGATCAATGCATCCATGATACCTTCATAGATTTCTTGACCATCCACAAGGATCGCCGGGTTCGTCATCAAATGACCAACGTTACGAAGAAGCATCAATGAACGACCGTGTAAAGTTGTTTCGCCACCGATCAGATTCTTGTGGGTACGGTCTTTGTTTAAAGCACGAGTAATGGTTTTACCATTTTTCTCGATTTTCTCTTCCAAAGTACCCTTCATCAAACCTAACCAGTTACGGTAGCCTTCAACTTTTTCTTCAGCATCAACCGCAGCAATTGAGTCTTCCAAATCTTGGATCGTTGTTACCGCAGATTCTAAAACAAGATCTTTTACGCCAGCAGCATCCGTTTGACCAATTGGGCTTGTCGCATCGATTTCAATGATGACATGCAAACCATTATTTAATAAAACGATTTCTGTCGGCGCAGACTCTTCACCATTAAAACCTACAAATTGAGCTTCTTTAGCCAAATTCGTTGTGCTGCCATCTTTAAGCGTTACCACTAATTTTTTTGCTTCAACAGCGTATTTCGTAGCATCCGCATGTGATCCATTTGCTAAAGGGAAAGTTTCATTTAAGAAATTTTTAGCAAAGGCGATAACTTTTTCGCCACGAACAGGGTTATACCCCTTACCTTTTTCCGCACCACCTTCTTCCGAGATAACATCGAAACCATACAATGCGTCATATAAAGAGCCCCAACGAGCATTTGCAGCGTTCAAGCAGTAACGTGCATTACGTACAGGCACAACCAATTGTGCACCCGCCAATAGTGCGATTTCTTCATCTACATTTTCAGTTGTAATTTGAAAATCTTCTACTTCTGGTAATAAGTAGCCAATTTCTGTCAGGAAAGCTTTGTAAGCTCCTAATTCAAATTTATTATTGCGGTGCCATTCATCAATTTTCGCTTGAATGTCATCACGCTTAGCCAAGAGTGCTTTATTTTTTGGGCTAAGATCAACAACGACTTGTTCAAAGTTTTTCCAGTAAGTTTCACTGTCTAAACCAGAACCTGGTAGTGCTTCATTTTCGATGAAATCGTAGAGTTCTTTAGCAATCGCTAACTTGCCTTTCTGAATACGTGCAGTCATTGTCTTTCCTGATATTGCTACTTTTTATACAAGAGAATCTAGTATACCCATTTATAAATTGCTGAATAGTAATATCACATTGCTAAATAGTGATCATTTATTATAGACACCAATCAGCTGAGACTTTTGATCTATTACTTATTGAGTCGTCTTAATTCAACAATCTAATTACAGTGTATAAAGTTTTATAAAGGTAGAAATTAGACTTAAGTGCCAATTTCCATCAAATCTGATTTAATTTAAACCAATATGTCTATTTTCTCTACGCTTTTAAGCGACGATTTCAAATTTATTCCACTCCAAATAAAAAAACCCAAACATCATCTGTTTGGGTTCGTTTTTGAATTTTCACATTTATTCTGCAGGCATATCAATTTGTCGATGCGCAGATTGTAAATAGTCATCTGATTGCATTTCGAGTAAGCGTGAACGTGTGCGTTCGATTTCAAACGCTAATTTTTCGCCACTATATATATTAATGATACTGGCATGTGAGGTTAGTAATAATTTAACACCACGATCATAGAACTCATCGACTAAATAAATGAATCGGCGTGTTCCTTCTGATAAATAATCATTCAGATCGGGAACATTACTGACTAGGACAGTGTTATAAGTGTTCGCAATTTCGATAAAGTCCGCAGGACTTCGTGGCTTCATACAGAGTTCAGAAAACTCACACCATAATACATCTTCAGTATGACCAATTGTATCGACATTACGTCCATTAATGATGATCGGTTCTTCACTCACATTTTGAGCACTGGTTAATGCTGAAAAACGTTGTGCCATCCATACCTGATTATCATGGCTTAAAGGTGATTTGAACAATTGCGCTTGTTTCAGTACACGCAAACGATAGTCAACACCTGCATCCACATTCAAAATGACACAATTCTTTTTTACCATTTCAATCGTTGGAATAAAGCGGTCGCGATGAATACCGTTCTTGTATAAACCATCTGGTGCAATGTTTGATGTCGCAACAAGTGTAATTCCACGAACAAATAGCTTTTGGAATAAATCACTTAAAATCATCGCATCCGTGACATTTGATACAAAGAATTCATCAAAACAGATCACAACCGCATCTTTGTAAATTTGATCAGCAACGATGTCGAGTGGATTTTGCTGTCCTGAATTTTTATTTAACTCTTTATGCACATATTGCATAAAATGATGGAAATGCATACGCGTCTTACGACGGAATGGTATCGCATCATAAAACTGGTCCATCAACCAAGTTTTTCCACGCCCAACACCACCCCACATATAAACACCCTTCGGGGCTGTTTGACGGCGAAAACGTCGAAACGCTTTTTTAGAAGCTTTATATCGTAAGATCAGTTCTTCCCAAACACGATTAAGTTCATGTACAGCTTGAGCTTGAGCATCATCAGGCATAAATTGTCCTGACGAAATTGCGTGAGCATAACGTTCTGCAGGTGATTGCGGAGTGTGACTTAAACTATTTTGCGAAGAATGAGAATGGAACATAGATATTGATTACTTTTTTAGGCCGTCGGAAGTATAACGAATATTTAAAAAAATGATAAATAACACTTTGGCATATACCATTTGAGCATACATGCTGAGGTTATTTCCCATACTGTCGTGGACTTTGTCCAAACCATCTTTTAAAAGCATGGTTAAATGCTGCAGGTTCTGAATATCCAAGCATTTCAGCTATTACTTCGATTGAATACTCTTTGTACTCAATTAATCGAAGCGCTTTCTCTCGAATGAGTTGCTCCCGTATTTGCTTATAGCTTGTATCCAGTTGGTTAAGCTGATGTCGCAAAGTACGCTCTGGAATATTCAATGCTTGAGCAGTTTCTGCCATTGTTGGAATCTGCCCCGTTTGTAAATCCAAATAATCGTGAATTCTTTGAATCAACTGGTGTTGATTCAATTGTTGTGCATTCAATCTTTCGATTTCAGCATTACATCTTTGTTGATGGACATTAAATGTGATTTGATCAGCTGAAGGCAACTTCAATTCTAAAATTTCAGCATCAAAAATCAGTCGAAATTTCTCTTGTTCAAACCGAACTTGTTCACCGAAATAATTCAAATACTTGTTCAAAAAAATGGATTCTTTCGGTCGTGAAAACGGCAATTCAATCTGCACTTCAGGAAAGGGCAATCCTATCATTTTGTAGATATCTTGCACGAATTTAACCGTACCTGAAATTTCACATTGAGCCCTGAACTCATCAACTTCACTTTGTAAATTGAGTGGCTCATAACATAAAGCCGCATAGACACTCGTCTGCTCTAATGTAAGCCTACCCGATAAATGGGTAAGCGCTTGATAGCGTATTCCATTTGTGAGAGCCGCACCGACATTCGAGCTTGTGACCAACAGCATGAGAAGCGGACCATAGCCTGCGAGCGCATAATGTTGACCGACATCCAAACCAAGCAGCGGGTTAACCCCTTTAGCAATAATTCTTTGAATGATTTGTTCTAATTCAGGTTGAATCGTTGAACTCGGATCTAAGGCATCCGCCTTTAAACCGACAGCTTCCAATCTTTCGTCCACATTTATTCCGACCTGTCGCATGCCCTGTATGAGATACAACAAACCGAGAATCGACCTTTTCATAAAACAGAATTTTAAAATTAAAGTTGCATATGTTTTACCCTAAAAAAAAGGGAAAGAATATTGCCGAAAATATCAATATTAAATGTCAATGAAATCATGTCAGTTTCAGTCCAGACTGCTTATGATAGCTTCAAATAATATAAACGAGTATTAAAATGGAAGTTACATCAGATCAGCTAGATACAAATTCAGTCGACTTAACTGAAACGCAACTCATCATGAAAAATACTAAAATTGCGATTATCGGCGCCGGATTTGGAGGATTAGCCACAGCTATTCAACTTCTTAAACGCGGTATCAAAGATTTTGTTATTCTTGAAAAAGCTACAGATGTAGGTGGTACTTGGCGTGAAAATCAATACCCGGGTGCTGCATGTGATGTGCAGTCTCATATGTATTCATTATCTTTTGCACCTAAATCTGATTGGACAAAACGATATGCTGAAGCACCTGAAATTTTTCAATATATTCAAGATCTTATTCAAGAATATGATTTAAAAAAATTTATTCAATATGATACCGAAGTCATTTCGACACGCTTCGATGAGCAAGCTCATGCGTGGGAAATCTCCATCAAGAATCAAAGTGCTCTACGCAGTCAATTCCTTATTTTTGCCTCTGGTCCATTGCATATTCCTCAAATTCCAAAGATTAAAGGTATCGAAAAATTTAAAGGCGAAGTATTCCACTCATCATCTTGGAATCATGCTTATGACCTGAATGGTAAACGTGTAGCCAGTATCGGCACAGGTGGAAGTGCAATTCAATATATTCCTGAGATTGCACCAAAAACCAAACAGTTATACGTGTTTCAAAGAACTGCTGCATGGGTAATACCGCGCGATGAACGTGCTTATAATGCTTTAGACAAAAAACTGTTTGCCCAATACGACTGGTTTAGAAAATTGCATCGAGCGCGCTTGTATTGGTCAAATGAATCACGCGTAGTTCCGATTGTAAAACCTCAAATGATGCGACTGGGTCAAAAACTTGCAGAAGCTTTTATTCGCTTCCAAGTCAAAGATAAAGAAATAGCAAAAAAATTGACACCAGATTACACCATGGGGTGTAAAAGAATTTTGGTATCAAATCGATATTTCCCAACATTTAATCGCAAGAATGTAGAGCTCGTGACGGACAGCATCCAAGAAATTACTGAAAATGCGATTGTTACCAAAGATGGGCAAGTACGAGAAATAGATTGCTTAATTTACGGTACTGGTTTTATTACTGATCCACGAATTTATTTAAAAGATTTTAAATGTTATGGTGAAAATGGTATTGAGTTGAAAGAAGCATGGAAAGAGGGTGCTGAAAGCTACTATGGAATTTCTACCAAAGGATTTCCAAATCTCTTTCAACTTTTAGGCCCGAATACTGTTTTAGGTCATAACTCTGTAATTTTTATGATCGAATCTCAAGTGAATTACATTCTACAACTGATTGAAGCTGTAGAAAAATCCAAAACCAAAGCAATCGTGGTCAAAGATGTAGTCCAAGAAGAATTCAACCGTAAAATCCAAGAAAAATTTGCAGGCACAGTTTGGCAATCTGGCTGTGTGAGTTGGTATCAGCAAGAAGGCGGAAAGAATTTTTCACTTTGGCCGAGTTATACATGGAAGTATTGGCTAGAAACCAAAAATGCAAATCTAGCCGATTACCGTTTCTTGAATTAAATGAATAAAAAAATCAGCTCAATTGAGCTGATTTTTTTTACTGAGCCAGCGCTTTTTGAATATCATCTTCAATGCTTTCTGGTTTAGTTGTAGGTGCATATCGATTAAGCACTTTGCCATCTTTTCCAATCAAAAATTTGGTAAAGTTCCACTTAATTCCACTTCCTAAAATGCCTTTGCTGTTGTTGGTGAGATACCGAAAAATCACATGGGCTTCAGGACCTTTTACATCCACTTTAGCGAACATCGGAAAGGATACACCGTAATTTCTCTGGCAAAAACTACCAATTTCTTCGTGCGTACCCGGATCTTGCCCACCAAATTGATTACACGGAAATCCTAATACCTCAAAACCTTGATCTTTATACTTTTCATACAGCGCTTCCAAACCTGCAAATTGTGGCGTAAATCCACATTTGCTGGCTGTATTGACTATCAATAGCACTTTACCTTCATAATCCGAAAATTGCTTATTTTCCCCTTCTAGCAATTCTGCCTCAAATTGATAAATATTGGTCATGGATAGGTTTCCTCATCATTTTTTTCTTGGGTTTTTAATTCTAATGAAGCTGAGTTTACACAATAACGAAGACCTGTAGGTTCAGGTCCATCCTCAAAAACATGACCTAGATGTGCGTCACAATGATGACAAACAATCTCAGTACGAATCATACCATGTGAGTGATCGTCATGTTCTTCAATGACTGTTTGGTTGATTGGACGATAAAAACTAGGCCATCCACAACCACTGTCATATTTGGTTTCTGAAGTAAATAAAGGTTCGCCACAGCAACGACAAACATAAGTTCCTTCTTGTTTGGTATTCCAATATCGCCCTGTGAAAGCAGGCTCAGTTCCCTTTTGACGGGTAATTTGATACTCCTCTGGTGATAACTCTCTTTGCCATTCTCGGTCTGTTTTATTGAGTTTTCCCATGATTAACTCCTTTAAATCTTTGACATTCAATGTCATGCTTCAGTACCTTCATATTTACGCTAGAGCTTGAAAAATTTCTAGCTAAATTTCTACATAGATTGTGATATTTAGTAATCTATTTTTATTCACTCAAAAATAATTGGATGGGAATATGTCCGTTTTAGGTAACACTACTCCACGCGAAATTAAGAAATCGTCTAAGCTCGAGCATGTATGCTATGACATTCGTGGACCTGTGTTACGCGCCGCCAACGAAATGGAAGAAGCCGGACATAAGATAATTAAACTCAATATCGGCAACCCAGCGCCCTTCGGTTTTGAAGCACCTCAAGAAATTATCAATGATGTTGCGTTGAACTTACCAAATGCAATCGGCTATACAGACTCAAAAGGGATTTTCCCTGCCCGCAAAGCGGTTTGTCAGTATTATCAACAAAAAGGTATTTTCAATATGCATGTCAATGACGTGTATATTGGGAATGGTGTTTCTGAGCTGATTGTAATGGCTATGCAAGGCCTGTTAGATGACGGCGATGAAATGCTGGTACCAATGCCAGATTATCCATTATGGACTGCTGCCGTTAATCTTTCTGGTGGTACAGCAATTCATTATAAATGTGATGAAGAAGATAATTGGTATCCTGATATTCAGGATATGGAAAACAAAATTACGCCTAATACTCGTGGGATCGTGATTATCAATCCGAACAACCCAACGGGTGCTGTTTATCCACGCCATGTCTTAGAAAAAATTGTCGCTCTTGCAAAAAAATATGACCTGATTTTATTTGCTGATGAGATCTACGATAAGATCGTTTACGATGGAATCGAACATGTATCGGTCGCTGCCCTTGCGGGTAATCAACTATGTATTTCATTTAACGGATTATCTAAATCCTATCGAATTGCTGGATACCGTTCAGGCTGGATGGCAATTACGGGTGATAAGACTCGTGCGGCAGATTATATTGAAGGTCTAGATATGCTCGCGTCAATGCGCCTGTGTGCTAACCATCAAGCTCAATACGCTATTCAAACTGCATTGGGTGGCTACCAGTCTATCAACGATTTAATTCGTCCAGGTGGTCGTTTGTATGAGCAACGCAATATTGCTTGGCAAATGTTGAATGAAATCCCAGGTGTAAGTTGCGTTAAACCTGAAGGTGCAATGTATTGTTTCCCTAAACTTGATCCTGTAATTTATCCGATTCAGGATGATGAACAGTTTATGCTTGACTTCCTCAAAGCAGAAAAAGTGTTATTGGTACAAGGCACAGGATTCAACTGGCCTACCCCTGATCATTTCCGTGTGGTGTTCTTGCCTGCAGAAAATGAATTACGTGAAGCAATCAATCGTTTAGGAAGATTCTTGGCGAAAATGCGTTAATTCGGTCGTTTTATGTGAATGATGTATTTAAAACCCCCAGATTGAAATCTGGGGGTTTTATATTTAATATTTTGATTATTTCATGATATTAATTTCATTTTGATTATATACAAGCACCCCTCTTTTCCTTTATCGTGATTAAGCATTATCCATGCACAATACTATAAAAAACATTTAGGAAAAAAGATGAAAAAGACGCTAACCGCACTGACTCTATCGATTGGCTTGTTATTACCCCTAGCGAGCTTTGCTAAAAATAACGTTGTCGTCGTTGCAACTGGGGGAACGATTGCTGGTGCTGGTGCTAGTTCAACCAACAGCGCCACTTACACTGCCGCAAAAGTTCCAGTGGATGACTTACTGAATGCCGTCCCTCAAATTAAAGATTTAGCCAATGTGAGTGGCGTACAAGCAATGCAAGTTGCTTCTGAAAGTATTACGGACAAAGAATTACTTTCCCTTGCCCGCCAAGTCAATGATTTGGTTAAAAAGTCAGATGTAAATGGTGTTGTGATTACACATGGCACAGATACTTTAGAAGAAACCGCTTTTTTTCTTAATCTAGTCGTACAAACGGAAAAACCTATTGTTGTTGTCGGCTCAATGCGCCCATCGACGGCTTTATCTGCGGATGGCCCACTAAATTTATATAGTGCAGTTGCTCTGGCAGCAGACCCGAGTGCAAAAAATAAGGGGGTGTTCATCCTTATGAACGATAGTATTTTTGCAGCTCGAGATGTGACTAAAGGCATTAATATTCATACCAATGCCTTTGTAAGCCAATGGGGAGCTTTAGGGACGTTGGTAGAATCTAAACCTTATTGGTTCCGAAGTTCTGTTAAGCGATTTAATCAGCGGTCAGAATTTAATATCGAGAATATTAAGGGTGATACACTCCCATTAGTTCAAATTGTCTATGGCTCTGGCAACATGATTCCTGATGCTTATCAAGCGTATGCCAAGGCTGGGGTTAAAGCCATTGTCCATGCAGGTACAGGAAACGGCTCAGTCGCGAAAAATATTGTTCCCACGCTGAATCAACTTCAGCAAAGTGGTATACAAATTGTACGTTCTTCACGAGTGCCACAAGGATTCGTTCTCCGTAATGCCGAACAGCCAGATGACAAATATGGTTGGGTAGTTGCACATGACTTCAACCCTCAAAAAGCTAAAATTTTAACCGCGCTTGCTTTAACCAAAACCAAAGATGCAAAAGAAATACAACGCATGTTCTGGGAATATTAAGCCCAATTTTCATGTTATAAAAAAGTGCCGAATGGCACTTTTTTTGATTGATATAAAATCGCCTTTATTCAAATCGAAGATAATTTGTGCGAATCATATAAAATATCGTGGATTCTCAGCTCTAAATCACTTTGCATGATAAAATACGCTCTGCTCTTGTAAAGGACTCATCTATGCAGTTTGTTCATCTCGGTGTTCATACAGAATTTTCTATTACTGAATCAATCGTACGTATACCTGATCTAATGAAGTCTGCTGTACAGGATTCTATGCCTGCACTCGCGATGACAGATTTATCGAACTTACATGCAGCAGTGAAGTTTTATACCTCGTGTCTTAAAAAAGGGATTAAACCTATTTTAGGAAGTGTGATTCGTTTGAATGATGAATCACATCGTATGACTTTACTGGCGATGAATAATGAGGGTTGGCGTAGTTTAACTGAAGTAGTATCGCGCGGCTTTATTGAAGGACAACGACTCAGTATCCCGTGTGTAAAAAAAGAATGGGTGTTAGAACAAGCGCCGGGCATGATTGCACTTTTAGGGATTAAAAGTGATGTTGGAGAAATGCTGTGTTCAAGTAGCCCTGAAAAAGCTGAACCCTTACTTGAAGCTTGGATAGAAAAATTTGGCAATCGTGTCTATTTAGCACTCACGCGCACCAATCGCCCACAAGAAGAAGATTTTATTATTGAAGCTGTTAAATTAGCCGCAAAATATCAAATCGGTGTTGTCGCTCATAATGATGTTCATTTTATTAGAGAAGAAGACTTTGAAGCCCATGAAGCGCGCGTCTGCATCGCAGATGGCTATGTTTTAGGTGATAATCGTCGTCCACGTACTTACAGCCCTGAGCAATATTTCAAAACAACAGCGCAAATGGTGGAGTTATTTGCTGATATCCCCAGTGCTATTCAAAATACAGTTGAAATTGCTAAACGCTGTAATGTGACACTTCGCTTAGGTAAATACTTTTTACCTGACTATCCAATTCCTGAAGGTCATACAATTGATACCTTCTTTGCCCATTTGTCTAAAGAAGGATTAGAAGAACGTCTTAATCACCTCTATCCTGTGGAGAAACGTGGAGAAGACTGGCCTGAAATTCGGAAAGAATATGACGATCGATTAGATTTCGAAATCAAGATCATTAACTCGATGGGATTCCCAGGTTACTTCTTGATTGTCATGGACTTCATTCAGTGGTCCAAGAACAATGGCGTACCTGTAGGCCCGGGCCGTGGTTCAGGTGCAGGCTCATTAGTTGCATACAGTTTAAAAATTACAGATTTAGATCCACTACCATACGGACTTCTTTTCGAACGTTTCTTAAACCCTGAACGTGTTTCGATGCCAGACTTTGACGTGGATTTTTGTATCGCAGGTCGTGATCGTGTAATTGATTATGTAGCACGAACTTATGGGCGTGACGCTGTATCTCAAATTGCAACATTTGGTACGATGGCAGCGAAAGGTGCAATTCGAGATGTTGCACGAGTTTTAGGTAAGTCTTACGGCTTAGCAGATCGTATTTCTAAAATGATCCCGACTAAACCTTTGGGTTTAAGTTTAGAAGAATCTTTAGAAGCCGAACCACAACTTAAAGATATTGTAACCAACCCATCCAACCCAGATTATGAAGATGCATCAGAAATCTGGGAAATGGCGCTTAAACTTGAAGGAATAACGCGTAACACTGGTAAGCACGCAGGTGGTGTTGTAATCGCACCGACCAAGATTACGGACTTCTCAGCTGTACTGTGTGACGAAGATGGTACCGGTCGTGTCGCTCAATTTGATAAAGACGATGTTGAGGCGGCAGGACTTGTTAAATTTGACTTCTTGGGGTTGCGAAATCTTACTGTAATTGAAGATGCTATTCAGCACATTAACCAACGATTAAAGTTTGATATACCTCTAAAGATTGAGAATATTCCGCTAAATGACAAAGCTGCATATTCGATATTTGCCGAAGCAAATACCACTGCGGTATTCCAATTTGAATCCGTGGGCATGAAAAAAATGCTCAAGGAAGCACGCCCAAGTAAATTTGAAGAAATTATTGCCTTCGTGTCATTATACCGCCCGGGCCCAATGGATCTAATTCCAGACTTTATTCATCGTATGCATGGTGGAGAGTTCGAATACTTACATCCCCTATTAGAAGGTGTCTTAGAACCTACCTATGGGATTATGGTATATCAAGAACAGGTTATGCAAGCAGCTCAGTATTGTGCTGGATATAGTCTAGGTGGTGCGGACTTACTTCGTCGTGCGATGGGTAAAAAGAAACCTGAAGAGATGGTTAAACAACGCCAAATCTTTATTGAAGGTGCTGCAAAAAAAGATATCGATGAGCAAACGGCGAACCATATCTTCGACTATATGGAAAAATTTGCAGGCTATGGTTTCAACAAATCACATGCTGCAGCCTATGCATTAGTGGCTTATCAGACGGCTTGGTTAAAAGCACACTATCCTTCTGAGTTTATGTCCGCTGTACTGACTTCGGAAATGCAAAACACGGATAGTATCGTATTCTTGATTGATGACTGTCGTAACAATGGTCTCGACGTGTTACCACCTTCCGTCAATATGTCGATTTATCAATTCCATGCAATTGATGAAAAAACCATTGTATATGGTCTAGGTGCAATCAAGGGTGTTGGTGAAGCAGCTATGCAATCTGTGATTGATTCACGTAAGCAACTTGGACCTTATAAAGATTTATTTGATTTCTGCCATCGCATTGATCTGAAGAAAATCAATAAACGTACACTTGAAGCTTTGATTCGCTCAGGAGCATTAGATTGTCTCGGCCTTGAACGCGCGACTTTAATGGCTCAATTGCCTGAAGCTGTACAAGCAGCCGAACAAGCTCGTTCAAACCGCGAAACAGGCATTATGGATTTATTTGGTGAAGTTGAAGAAGTTCAACGTAAGCCCACTAAACCTGTAAAACCTTGGTCTGATGAAGTCCGTTTAAAAGGTGAAAAAGACACCTTAGGTTTATACTTAACGGGACACCCGATTGATGTGTATCGCCCCGAGTTAAAAGCGTTTATTTCTAACAAAATTAATGAGCTGACTCCAACACGTCGTGGTGTGACTACAGTATTTGCCGGCTTGGTTGTGGATGTCGCAAATTTCCCTAACCGTATGATGATCACACTCGATGATGGTACTGCTCGAATTGAAGTCTCAGCAAATCATGAACGCTTCCAACGTTTTAAAGATATTATTGTGAATGAAAGAGTGATTGTGATTGAAGGAGAAATATATGAACGTGAAGGCTTCGATCGTCCGATGGGACGCCTTACTAAGGCGTTTACATTAAACGAAATTCGTCAAAAACGTGCGAATCACATCCTCATCAAATTACAACCTGAGCATATTCAGCCAAATCTTGGTCAAGAGCTTTCACAGATCATTCAACCATTTTGTGATGTAGATATGTGTCAGCATGTGCCATTACAAGTACAACTCGACTTTCCATATGCAACGGCTGATTTTCATTTACCACCACAATGGAATGTCGCACCACTCGATGACTTATTGTTCAAACTGCGCGACTATTTTGGTAAAGAGGCCTTACATGTGGAGTATCATGTCAAGTCAAAAGCTGCACGTTCCCACGCCGCAGAACCAAAATCAGAACCAGTCATCACATCACAGGCCTCTCCACCTGACCAGATCAGTATGGATGAAGCAATGGATCAATACATGACGGAAGTCAGTCAATACTCTTAATTTTGGAAGATTTATGAATTTAATTGATAATGCTGCTGTCTCAGCGCATTTGTCTCATGTGCGTATTGTCATGGTGAATACTACCCTGCCTGCGAATATCGGTAGCGCACTTAGAGCAATGAAAACCATGGGGCTTTCAAAATTGGTTTTAGTTGCACCTAAAACTTATCCTCATCCTGATATTGATGCACTTGCAGCCGGTGCAACCGATTTAATTGATCAAATTCAGATTGTAGAAACGCTTGAAGAAGCCATCGCAGATTGCCATTTAGTCTTTGGTACAAGTGCTCGTAGCCGAACTATTCCATGGCCTTTATTAGATGCTCGGCCTGCTGCTGATAAATCGATGCAAGCGGTGATCAAAGAACAACAAGAAATTGCCGTAATATTTGGGCGTGAAGATCGAGGATTAACCAATGAAGAGTTGGCTTTGGCGAATTACCATGTGACCATCCCTGTGAATACAGACTATGGGGTACTCAATGTCGCTCAAGCCATTCAAATTATTTGCTATGAAATGCGAATGGCGACCACGGCTCTCATGGAACAAGTTGAAGATCCTCAAGCAGTTATGAAAGTGACTGATGAAGATTCAATGCATTGGGATGAGTCGTTGGTAACACATCAACAGATGGAACAATTTTATCCTCATTTTGAAAAAATGTTGCACGAAATCGAGTTTTTAGACCCAGAAAACCCACGATTATTGCCTTTACGCTTGCGTCGCTTATTCGGACGTATACAATTAGATCGTATGGAGTACCATCTTCTTAGAGGTATTTTCAGTCGTGTTCAGGCATTGAACAATGGCACATGGAAAAAGTCAGATTCTAAAGAGAAATCAAAAGATGCTTAAACAGCTTAAAGAAGATATTCAAGCTGTGTTTGCCCGCGATCCTGCGGCGCGCAACACATTTGAAGTTTTAACCACTTATCCAGGAATTCACGCACTGATTATGCATCGTGTTGCGCATGAGCTTTGGAAAAAAGAGTGTAAAACTTCAGCCCGCATGCTGTCTTCTTTTAGTCGTTTTGCAACTGGTATCGAAATTCACCCAGGTGCCAAAATTGGCAAACGTTTTTTTATAGATCACGGTATGGGTGTGGTCATTGGGGAAACAGCTGAAATTGGTGATGATGTGACGCTCTATCATGGCGTGACATTAGGTGGCACCACTTGGAATAAAGGCAAACGTCACCCAACTTTAGAAGATGGTGTAGTCGTTGGCGCAGGTGCGAAAATTTTGGGACCATTCACCGTGCATAAGAATGCGAAAGTAGGCTCAAATGCTGTGGTCACTAAAGAAGTCCCTGAAGGTGCTACTGCCGTAGGTAACCCAGCGCGATTTATTATCAAAAATCAGCAAAAAGATTTGGACAAAGAATCTGAACGACGCAATTATGCAGAAAGCATCGGTTTTCAGCCTTATGCGACAACCCAAGATCAATCAGATCCTATGTTAGAAGGTATGCGGGTATTGTTGGATCGTATACAGCACAATGAAAAGCGCATGAACACTCTATGTCAGCGACTTTCATTACTTGATCCAACATTTAATAACGCTCAAAGTAATGGACAACCATTTAGCGCTGAAGAGTTAAAAATCATTGACGAAGTTCGTCGTGAGTGCGAAGCTCAAACTGCACAATCAAAAGCTTAATGTATAAGTTTGACTAAGTTAGGTGAATCTGAGTTGCATGTTGTTTCGACTTTTCATAGACTCAGATACAACCTGAACTAGAATTTAAAAACATAATATTGGAAGAAAATATGACGATTAAGCCCCTTATTGCCACCATGATCGCTGTTTCATTATTGAGTGCTTGTAGCTCTCCAGCAGTTAAAAAACAATCTAAAACAAACGATCCAATCGTCTTTTCTGAGCCTGATTTAAGTGCGCCATTTTATGCATTAAATCCTTTTAATTATAGCCAACCTCCAGTATTCGAGCTTGAACTAAAAAAAGCTGCTGCTGCACCACTTCAAAAACTTGAGGTGACTGATCCAAATAATCCAAACAGAAAGATGATCCTCGAACAAAACAAATTAATCGTACCGACTGTGAATAGTTCACAACGTGCGATGAAATACACGGTTTTAGCGGGTCAAAATGAAATCGATATTACAGAAATTGATGACTTCCTCCAGATGGTTGAAGGTAAAGCACGTCACTATCCTCCTCGCTTTACAGATCGTCAAGAACGTCGTGGTTTTGAAGCTAAATTACGTGAAGTTTCAGCTCAACTAGATACTTTAGCAGCCAAAGATAACGCGTCATTCGATATTTTAATTCGTGCATTTAAAGCAAGTATATTGGGTCGTAACCTTGATCTTGGTTCTGCTTATACCACTAAATCATTAAAATATGCACAACAAATCCTTAAGATCAACAAAGAAGACGCTGAAGCTAACTTCTGGTTTGGTTTCTCTTTGTCTGAAGGTGGTGGTCAAAAAGAAGCTATTCAATATATCGATAAGGCCATCAAAGCGGGTGTTCAAGAAGCTTATCTCGTAGCTGTTAATAACTACCTCGCATTGAGCCAAAAGAAAAATGCAATCACAACTTTAAAAAATTACAAAGTGAAATATCCTGAAGAAACTGAAGTTGCTGACCGCTTGATTCAAGAAATTGAGAAACAAGGTCGTTACAATGTTTGGCAAATTTTAAACAATCCAGCGAAATCATAATCTTATTAAAAAAAAATAGACTGATCATTCAGTCTATTTTTTTTGGAGCTTATTTTTATATCCAAAAAAATAACGTATGCTCAGCGTTAATGATTCATGCTGACAGTTGAAAATATGTTTATGATGAACAATAAATACATTGGCTCCCTACTGATCGCAACACCACTATTTATGACAGGTTGCCAAGTCGTCAGTGTAAAAAATCAAGCGCTTAATGTCTCGATCGCGAATGAACGAGATAGCATATTAACGCGTAAAAAAATGAGTGAAGCGAGTCTGAATGTTCTCTCAATGACAGGCAGTGAGGCTGAAAGTTGTTCTAATGATCCCGATAAATGTGTATTTGATCTAAAAAAAATTAAACAAATTCAAGATGAACAACTTTATTCAACTGCAAGTGAAGCATATTTGACACGGGCATTAGCCCTCAGTAATTCTTCTGCTTGTAATACCAGTTTAATTAATAAATATCAGTCAGAAGAAAAGAAAAAAATTCATCAAGAAAACTATAGTCAATGTCTTGACCAACAGTTAGCAATGCTTGATAAAAGTATTCGTTATAGTTATGCCTATCTATTCAAGACAAAACGCCAACCAAGCGACCGTATTTTCGATAATAGACAAGTTCAAATACGAGATTTCTACAATCAAGCCTTGGCGAAAATGGTGATGACCTATGGTATGCGCTATACGGGTGAAAAAGTTCCCAAACAAATAAAAATTGGTGAAAGCATTTATACCATCAACTATGACCATTACCCTCAGATTGCTAATCAAAAATTAGATAGCCTGCTTTCAAGCTACAACCTCAATTTTAGTGGCTTGCGTTCGATTAACCGTCGGGATGGTTTCGGTGCGGAATTTGTCGCAACGCTTCCAGCGCCAGAGCGAAATAGCGATTCAGGTAAATATATTGTAGATCCATTAAATCACGCTTATAAAAATGGTCGTAACCCTAATATTCATCCACCACGTTATCTTTCAGTCACGATGACCGCTGAGCCTGCGCGTCAAACTAATGTAGAGGATATTCTGAATGAACCGCATTTCACCCTGAATATTTATGATCCTTATGGATTAGATCAATTAAAAGTAGGTGGAAAAGTTTATCCTTTAGCTGCGAATTACTCTGCACCTTATGGTTTGTGGCTTGCCGAAAATAACTTAGGTGCTGCTGCATATTTGAGTTTGATTGATCGTGACAATACAATCACAATGCCCCATCTCTTTATGCTCGAACCCTATAATCCAAACAAAAAAATTATTGTTTTGGTGCATGGACTTGCAAGCAGTCCAGAAGCTTGGATTGCATTAACGAATGACATTATGGGAGATAATGTTCTAAGAGAGCATTATCAAGTTTGGCAAGTATTTTACTCAACCAATATGCCAATTTTAGAAAGTCGCTTTCAGGTGAATGCGATCATTCAACAAGCATTTAATTCACTTGATCAATCTACGGCGTCAGCTAAAGATGCAGTTCTGATTGGACATAGTATGGGTGGTATTATTTCAAGATTATTGGTGAGCCAAGCTGATTTAACACAACCTGCATTGTCTCAATTAAAAAATTCTCAAATTAGCCGCTTTAAGAATGAACCTTTATTTAAAGCTCGTTTACAAATCAAACCTGTGCCGCAGTTTAATCGTGCTATTTTCTTAGCAGCACCTCATCGAGGTACAGATTATGCTGATCGTTGGTTTACACGAGCTGCGCGTAAAGTGATCAAGTTGCCAGGTGCATTTTTGGGTGCATTTGCTGAATCGCTCTCAGATAAAGATATTAATATTAAACATTTTGTCAAAGACTTAGGTCATGGATTGATTCAAAATGGTCCGAGTGATCTGAGTCACAACTCTCCTTTCACCAAATTAACCTCACCTGTGACGCCAGTTAAAGGGTTTAAATTTCACTCCATCATGGGGAATGTGACTGAGAGTAAAGATCCTACTGTTATGTCAGATGGGATCGTGCCTTATCAGAGTGCGCATCTTAAAGGGGCACAATCTGAGATTATTATCAAAGGTGGTCACTCAATTCAGGAAACGCCTGAAGCTGTTTTGGAATTAAGACGAATCCTAAGACTTCATTTGACAGAGCTTGGAATTGCCAAATAACGATTTCCTTTAGCTTTTATCAGCCGATGTATCAAAGATGCATCGGCTTTTTGTTTTTATAGTCCCAAAGTACGACTTTTGAATCCCACTCATATTTTAACTACCTTCTCCATAAAATATTTGAGAAAAAATGGATAACGATTAGAACAAACTGGATAGCCTGACTCCGTTAATCACTGTTCAATAGATTCAAAGATAAATGAAATCAAGTGATATAAGGAGTTAGACCATGGGATCTCGTAGCAGCATCGAATGGCATGATTTTATTGAAGGATGTATCGATTTTCGACCAGAGGATGGCGTCTATCGTATCGCACGTGACATGTTTACTGAACCAGAACTTTTTGATCTAGAAATGGAATTGATCTTTGAAAAGGTGTGGATCTACGCGTGTCATGAAAGTGAAATTCCAAAACCAAATGACTTTGTCACTGTTCAAATTGGTCGCCAACCGCTCATCATTAACCGTGATGGTCAAGGTAATTTAAATGCAATGGTCAATGCCTGCGAGCACCGTGGTGCTACATTGACCCGAGTTGCTAAAGGTAATCAATCCACATTTACCTGCCCGTTCCATGCTTGGTGTTACAAATCGGATGGTCGCCTCGTAAAAGTTAAAGCTCCTGGTGAGTATTGTGATGACTTTGATAAATCATCACGAGGTCTAAAAAAAGCACGTATTGCAAGTTATAAAGGATTTGTCTTCGTTAGTTTAGATACAACAGCTACAGACACCTTAGAAGATTATTTAGGAGATACACGTGTTTTCCTTGATCTTATGGTTGAACAATCACCTACAGGTGAATTAGAAGTTTTACCGGGTAAATCAGCATATACCTTTGCTGGAAACTGGAAGCTACAAAATGAAAATGGTGTAGATGGCTACCACGTAAGTACTGTTCACTATAACTATGTCTCTACAGTTCAATATCGTCAGCAACTGAATGCACAAAAAGGGACAGGACCAAAGGACACACTTGATTACAGTAAATTAGGTGCTGGTGATGACACAACTGATGATGGTTGGTTCTCATTTAAAAATGGTCATAACGTTTTGTTTAGTGACATGCCTAACCCAACTGTACGTCCTGGTTACGCAACTGTGATGCCATATCTGGTTGAAAAATATGGTCAAAAACGTGCTGAATGGGCAATGCATCGTCTCAGAAACTTGAACTTATACCCAAGCCTTTTCTTTATGGATCAAATCAGTTCGCAACTTCGTATTATTCGTCCAGTTGCGTGGAATAAAACTGAAGTCATTAGCCAGTGTATTGGTGTTAAAGGTGAGTCGGCTGAAGCACGTCGTAACCGTATTCGTCAATTCGAAGATTTCTTCAACGTATCGGGCTTAGGCACACCTGACGATTTAGTCGAATTCCGTGAACAACAGCGTGGTTTCCAAGCTCGTTTAGAACGCTGGAGTGACATTTCGCGCGGTTATCACAAGTGGAATTATGGCGACAGCCCGAATGCTCAAACATTAGGGATCAAACCAGTCATCACGGGTACTGAAATCACTCAAGAAGGTTTATATGTCAATCAACACCAAGTTTGGCGCGATCTCATGTTAAAAGGCTTAAAAAATAAAGCACTTAAACTCACTGAAGATACTTTTGAACCACACGAATGCCCTGCATCACAAGCGACAACTGAGGAGGCTTAATCATGACACAAGCTCTTGTACATCAAGTTTCTCAATTTTTATATGAAAAATCTGCGCTTTGTGACAACTATGAATGGGACGCATATCTAGAACTCTATGACGAAGACAGCGAATACCACATTCCACAATGGATTAGTGACCATGAATACGTCACTGATCCAAACCAAGGGCTTTCATATATCTACTATGAAAACCGTGCTGGCCTTGAAGATCGCGTATTCCGTATAGGAACTGGTAAAGCTGCATCAGCTACGCCCCTTCCGCGTCTCATGCATGCGATTCACAACATCCGTGTAAAAACACTTGAAGACGGATTATTAGAAGTTAAAGCGGGTTGGTCGACATTCTATAACCGCCAAGGTTTAGAAGGCTATTTTTACGGGCATGTCACTTATATCCTTCGTCAACATGAAGACACTTTCCGCATTCGTAAACAGCACACCATTTTGTTGAATGACAAAATTGATTCTGTGCTCGACTTCTATCACGTTTAAGGAGTAAAAGAATGAGTCATTCTGTTGCACTCAACTTTGCAGATGGTAAAACGTTCTTTATCTCTGTGAATAATGATGAGCTTTTACTTGATGCTGCGTTCCGTCAAGGTATCACATTGCCTTTAGACTGCCGTGAAGGCGTTTGCGCAACCTGTCAAGGGCAATGTGAAAGTGGCAATTACACTCAAGATTATGTCGATGAAGAAGCATTAACCGAACGTGATCTGGCAGAGCGTAAAATTTTAGCTTGTCAAACACGAGTGCAATCGAATGCTGCATTCTATTTCGATCATGACTCAAGTTTCTGTAATGCTGGTGAAACACTTCAACTCGAAACCAAAGTGACTCACGTAGAATTAGTCTCTGAAACTACGGCAATCATTCATGTAGATGCCAGTCAACATACGCAGAAAATTGATTATTTACCGGGTCAATATGCTCGATTAAAAATTCCTGGTGCAAATGATTGGCGTTCTTATTCCTTTGCCAATTTACCCAATGAAGGTAATCAATTACAGTTTTTAATTCGCTTACTCCCGCAAGGTCTCATGAGTGACTATCTGCGAGATCGAGCAAAAGTTGGGGATACAATTTTACTCGAAGCACCTTTAGGAAGTTTTTATCTTCGCGAAGTGGAAAAAGAAAAGCCATTAGTCTTTGTCGCAGGAGGTACTGGATTGTCAGCATTTTTAGGAATGCTAGATCAAATTGTGAAACAACCTCAAATTCCACCAGTACATCTGTATTATGGTGTAAACAAAGAGCAAGATTTGTGTGAACAAGAAAGGTTAAAAGCATACTCAGCTAAGATTCCACACTTTGAGTATCATCCCGTAATCGGACAACCTTCTAATGATTGGACTGGAAAAAAAGGATTTATCCACGAACATTTAGATCAATCGCAATTAAGCGAATCAGCATTCGATATGTATTTGTGTGGTCCGCCACCAATGATCGATGCTGTCAAAAATTGGTTAGCTGATCACCAGATAGACAACGGACGTGTTTACAGTGAGAAGTTTATTCAAAGTCATAGCTCTAGATAATTAAATGAGCTGATGACAATCACTAAGGACTATCGTTAATATTCTTTGCAAACGATAGTCCTTTTTTGTTCTAACGTTTGAATATATGGAAATTTTAAATGCAAAAAATAATTGTAAATGACGTTATTGATCGGGAAAAAATGTCCCCTTTACAATGGACAGTTTTCTTTCTGGGGTTTTTGGTTTTTTTCTGTGATGGATTAGACACTGGCATCTTAGGCTTTATTGCACCAGCATTGTTAGATGATTGGGGGATTTCAAAACCAGATCTAGCACCTGTGCTGAGTGCGGCCTTAGTAGGCATGTCGATCGGCGCCATTATCTCAGGACCATTATCTGATAAATTTGGACGCAAGGGTGTCATCGTAATGACGACTTTGTTGTTTTCAATTTTCACCATCATGTGTGGATTTGCTTCTAACACACAAGAACTTATGATCTATCGTTTTATTACAGGGGTCGGACTTGGTGCGGCTATGCCGAATATCAGCACAATGGTATCCGAATACATGCCTCTAAAACGTAAAGCATTCCTGACCGGATTAGCAGGTTGCGGATTTATGTTAGGGATCTCAAGTGGCGGTGTCTTATCTGCGTTCTTATTAGAGAATCAAGGGTGGGCAAATGTCATTATTATTGGCGGTGTAATCCCACTCATTGTATTGGTATTTTTGATTACCAAGTTACCTGAATCACCTCAATACCTCATCAAACAAAATCGTCAAGAAAAAGCAAAACCAATTCTTGAGAAGATTCACGGTCAAACATTTGATCAAAGTACTGTATTTGTTCTACCTGAAGCAGAAGTATTAGATCCTAAACAAAGCCCTGTTAAAATTTTGTTTAGCAAATACTTTTGGGGTTCGGCAATGCTTTGGCTGTGTTGCTTTACCAGCCTAATGGTGTTTTATCTGTTAACCAGCTGGATGCCAACTATTCTTAAAACCGCTGGATTTACAACAGAGCAGTTTAGTTTAATTGCAGCGATTTTCCCATTCGGTGGTGTAATAGGTGCATGCTTTATGGGGTGGTATATGGATAAAGTTAATCCAAATACTGTGATTAAATATTCTTATCTCGCAGCATTTGTATTGTTCTTCGTTGCAGCATTCGTAAGCCAAAGTATTGTTTTACTCGGTATTGCAATTTTCTTAATTGGCGCATTATTAGTGGGTGCTCAATCATCACTACTTCCATTAACAGCACTGTTCTACCCTTCAGTGTGCCGCGGTGTAGGTGTTTCATGGATGCATGGTATTGGTCGTATCGGTGCGATCTTAGGTGCGTTCTACGGATCACTGATTTTTACTTTTGAATTATCTCTTGCAGGTATTTTCTATGTCCTAGCAATTCCGACATTTATTTCGTTTATTGCGCTCGCATTAAAAGGACTAAAACAACCTGAATCAGCCAATACTGCAACTGCAGAGGTAACGCAGTAATCTCAACTCAGTCATTAAAAAGCCCCAATCAAGGGGCTTTTTTTTAAACCATTATTTTAAGTGTTTCACTCGGGAGAACCCCATATTTGGCTTTGTATTCTTGAGAAAATCGTCCTAAATGTCTGAATCCCCAGTCATAAGCCAATCTCGAAATGGAAATATTTGCATTGTTCTGCAGCAAAGCATGATGAATCTGTTCAAGTCTATAGTTTTTTAAATAATCCATAGGACTCATATGCAGCGCTTGTTGAAACTCACGGTATAAAGTCGATTTTGAAGTTCCCGATATCATGACTAAATCTGATGCATCCAACTCTTGATCAGCAAAACGATGGATAAACTCTCTGACCAACATGACTGGCTTCGGAAGCTGATACTCTTGGAGCGATCTTAATTCATTGGAATAATTATTGTGCTGGGTTAAAAGCAAAGCCTTAATCAAAAAACTTTCATAATCTTGAGAAAGCAGATTTAAACCATCAAAACGAGAATAATCTTGCCTGAGCGATAAACATTGTTGAATATTATTCCACCACAATCTTAGGAAGTTATCTTCACTAAATGGCATATCTGGCTCAAAAATCACCCGCTCTTTAACAGGTTTAGAAAGCAAATTGGAAAGTACAGATTTGACACTTTCTTCAGGAATCACCACTTGAAATTTTTTACAATTACGGTGAATGATGAGTTCTTGCTGATCCTGACTAGAAACAATGATTCCATTATTACTGTGTGATAAATGAGTTTCTCCATTCATACGCAATGTTTGCTGTCCATGAATAGGCAAACTGATACTGTATGCACCTAGCTGCTGAATTTGAATAGACACATCTGTGCCATAACTGATACAGCCAATTGCCATTTTTTTACTCGGCAAGCGTATACCTGAATAATGAAAATCAAGCTGATCTTTACGAGCAGTTTCTAATTGATGTGAACCACAAATAAGGCTCATTAATCGTTGAGCAACATTCAATTCACGCGATGCGTGACTAAGATCCTTATGTTGGCTGAGTGTGATCATCCTGTTCACCTAGCTATTTTGAATCATGATAAATACTATAAAACATTTTTAATAATAATGTCGAAATAAAGTCTCTTTGCTTCGACTAAATATTTAAATATATTTTTGAACATAGATTAGTAAATTAAAAAATACTAATTTGGTATCTTATATTACTTAATAGGTATTTTAATTTTTTATTATTTTTCATTAACTTATATTAAAATCACAATGATAAAAAATTCGGTTTTATTTGACATTCAGCGATTATAGAGATAGATTTTTAAATAACGTCCTAAGGATAGGACTGATATAAATAAATGTAATTTTTTTCAATTACCACTATAGCTATTAAATTTTAAAATTATTATTTCTGGTCTGAATATTGCTTCATTTATTTATATCGTAAATCTCATTCCATGATATCAATTTAACACTACTGTCATGGTACGGACTACTAATGAGCCAAAAGGATTCACAATGAACCAGCTTCATTCCTCTCAGCTAACTGGGCAAAATTTTAGTAATGAATCAATTTTCAACAGTCAAAACTTGGTCTTCAATCAAGCAGATTTGAGCGAAACTTGTAAAAATGTAGGGCAAATTTTTAAGCCTCATGCTCTAAAAGTGTTAAAATCAGCTAAAAATTTTAGTGCAAGCATGCATCATGTTCAAACTGGGGCTCTTTCTATCAGCCGCTTGGAATATGGCGCAGATGTATTGATCGAACCAGATCAACTTGAAAAGTTTTATCTTATTCAGATTCCTACTCGAGGCTATGCTGAAATTGAATTTGGTCAAGATAAATTTATTTCATACTCAGAAGTAGCGTCAATTATCTCACCTGACCAGTCACTCAGAATGCGCTGGCGTGCTCACTCCCCTCAACTCATTCTCAAAATTTCAAAAGATGATTTTGCACATCATTGTCAGCAACATATCGTGAAATCTGAACAAAAAAATGTAATTTTTAATCCTCGACTTGATTTTACCACCCAATCTGGTGGATATTTTCTGCAACTTTTGAGAACCATGATGGATGCACTTAAATGTGAGCATCATCCTCTCCACCACCCACTTGCATTTAAGCAGTTTGAATCAAATCTATTTAATGCGCTAATTTATGGACAACCAAATAATGCTTTTTTTAAAGCAAATTCTCATCATAAGAAAAAATTAGCGCCCTACTTTATCAAACGTGCTGAAGCATACATTCACCACCACTTACATGAACCACTCAACATAGAAGTCTTGGCTGAACAATCAGGTGTAAGTGCACGAACACTCTTTGCAGGATTCAAAAACCATTTTGGCATTACCCCTATGGCATATTTACGTGAGCTTCGTTTTGAACAAGCTCATCTTGAACTGATGAATAATGAACATGCCACGGTCACTGATGTTGCATTTAAGTGGGGCTTTACTCATTTAGGTCGTTTTTCACAAGAGTACAAACGTCGTTATGGCGAGCTGCCATCATCAACGCGTAAGATTACACAAAATTCACTCTTCTCTTAATTTTATGTCTGTCAATAAAAAAGCCTGTGAAATCACAGGCTTATTTGATTAGAAATGATGAATGTATCGAATTTGAAATCGATCGCCTTCAGTTCTATTTTTTGCATCATGCTCGAAATATGCATTTGCGATGACATGATTTTTTGGCGAGTGACTATACATAAGTCCAGGTCCAACTGCCCACACACTTTCTTTGCGACCATCGACTTTTACACCATCAACTTTAGTATCGGTAAGCTGTTTTAAATAGTACCCACTTAAACCCAATCGAATCTGATCATGTACAGCATATTCAGATGCTAGGTTAATGTGTACTGCTTGCCCCGCTTGGATGTCATCAGCAGCACCAAAACCATAAGTTGGATCATCATTTTTAAAATTATACAAATAATGAGCGCGTGTCGAAGCTGTCCATTTCGGATTAAACCAATACGTTGCAGCCCAATATGGATTGAAGGAAAATGCATTATTACCCGGATTAATATCACGGTTTTGCTGATATTCCCCTGTCGGCAGATTTAGCTGTAATTCAATTCGATGGACAAATTTTGGTCCCTGTTCACCCATGACTGGATCAAACTGGAGAAATGGACCAATCATCAAATCTCCAAATCCACTTTTAGCTTTTAAAGCTTGATTATTTAAACCATCGTCAACACTGATTTTACTTAAATAAGGGATAAGTAAATTCAGACCTAGACTTGAATGAGCAGTCGGTTTATAGGTCGACATGTAACTTAATTGCTCGACAATCACTTGATAATTTAAATCTGTTTTGGGCAGCGGAAGCTTTTGTCCACTCGTATCTCTCAACTTATCACTGTCATAATGTTGAAAATACGTTTGCGAATACCAACCAGCTCCAGCTGGTAGTCCACCATCTAGAAAGCTGGTCATACCCAAATTCACAGTCGGTAAATCATAAGCAAAAACATGTGATGAATTTGCTGTAGTAAACAAGGTTAAAGCACTTAATATAATTTTATTTTTCATGTGTATTTCCCATAAAAAACCACGATTGTTCATCGTGGTTTTTAAAGCAATCATTAAAGGTCTGGATGGCTCGCTGCAATTTGGTAACGACCAGCATGAAACACTAAGGGCTCACCAGCAGTTTGTTGATATTTTTGAATTTCACCGATAAAAATCAAGTGATCGCCACCTTCGTATTGCTGTACATTTTTACAGACAAGTGTAGCAAGTGCTTCGTTCAGTAATGGAACACCTGTATCACATTCACCATGATCAACTGTGGCAAACTTATCTTGTGCACCACGGGCAAAATGGGTAGAAAGCTGATGCTGCTCCTTCGTTAACATATGAATTGCAAAGTGCTCAGCTGCAACAAAATCGGGCAAACTTGGTGCTGTTTTCGACAAGCTCCACAACACAAGCGGTGGATCTAATGACAACGAAGAAAATGAATTGGCTGTCATACCCACTTTTCGTCCATCCGTTCCACGTGTGGTGATTACGGTAACACCTGTGGCAAACTGACCAAGAAGATTACGAATCTCGCGAGGATTACTGATGTCAATCTCTTGCAGATTAATTTTATCTAATACATCCATTTTTAACACCTCAGTTCCATCAAGCCACTTGAGAAACTTGATCTGTTTCTAATAATTCTTTCGCTGCGTTTTCGTCAAACCACCACGGTGAAAAGTTACGTGGATCATCAAAATTATTAACGATCTGAGAAGCTAAATTTTGATTCTGAGAGGCTGCACCCAGTAGCTCAACAACATGAGGTTGAGGTGGAACCAATAAACTATTTGTCCAGCTCACGACTTTTTCAGCATATGACCAATATTTCTCAAACGTTGACTCCATCCAATCTTCAGTAAACGCTTGATTACCGTGTGCTAAGATCGCATCGAAATAAACCTTGCTACACTTAGCTGCATTATTTGATCCTTGACCTGTGATTGGATCATTCACCACCAATGCATCTGCCATACCAAATATTTTTTTACCAGAAGCCAATGTCATGACAGGTTTACGTACCGTTGGTGGGAAACGTCCTGCTAAATATCCGCCATGATCTGTCAGCGTTACGTCTTTACAACGCTCATATTCCCACGGCAAATGTTGTTTCAGAATTTCTAAGCTTTTATTTAAATGTTCTTCTGGTGTTTTAACTTCAGCCCAGCAATCCATAGGACCATTAGGAATCCCTTCAAAAACCATAATGTCACATGGACCATTTACTGTAAGCGCAGGAAAACAAAAATACTCACCCACCCCAGGAATAATATTAAAGCTTACTCTCGAGTATGGCGAAATTGGCTTCATTCCATTCACATAAGTCAAAGCCAATGCACGCTGAGGTTTGTCAAAAGTACTTCGTTCTGCGTCACGTACAAACTCTTTAACCACTTCACCTTTACCCGCAGCCAAGAGCACTAATTCATACTCGTCAGCCAAATGTTCTAATTCGTTTAGACCAACGTCTTGGAGAACAAACTTGCCTCCACGGCGCTGAAACTCTTCAAGCCAATAAGGCATCTTGACACGTTGATCAACAGATTGAGCATAACGCTCTAATCGCGCACTCCATTTAAATGCTCTTTCACCACTTGCTGGATCAACCAAAGCAAAACTAATACCTTCTACCGCTGGACAATGCTCTTCCCAAAAATTTAATCCTAAATCACGCTCAGTCTGTAACGCAGTATGGAACATACATTGACTAGACATGACTTTACCTTGACGAATCTCATCAGGAGTTTTATTCGATAAAATCGTGATGTCATATCCCTTATCCAGCAGTCCTAATCCAAGTTGAAGTCCTGACTGACCTGCACCAACAATTGCAATTTTTCTCATCTTTATTCTCCAATATTTAATTTATTCTGCTAAACGTGGTATTGCGGGTTGATTCGTTTCAGGCCCCATGACTGAATACCCACCATCTACTGCATAGTCTGCGCCAGTCACAAAACTTGCAGCATCCGACAATAAGAATGTCACTACATTTGCCACTTCTGCCGGATTACCCAAACGTCCCAAGAGATGATAATCACTTGCTACAGCATCAGCTTTCGCACGATTTTGTCCACTCACTTCAGAAATCACTCTCGACCAAGTCCAACCTGGTGAAACTGAGTTGACACGGATACCATCTGGCGCAAAATCCATTGCCATCGATTTGGTCAGTTGTAAAATTGCCGCTTTAGAAACTGGATATAACCAACGTCCCGTTTGAGCACATTGCGCTGAAATCGAGGTGAAATTCACCACTGACCCTTTATTTTTTTGCAAATCTTCATATACGGCACGCGTTAGCTCAACAATAGACACCAAATTGATATCTAATGCTTTTAACCAATCTGATCGTGGTGATTTGAAGCCATCATCAAGATAGGTACATGCCAAGTTCACCAAATAACTGACTTCACCTAGATGATTTCTGATGCTGTTCACCGCTTCCTGAATTGCAATGTCTGAAGTTAGATCAGTTTGTATAAACATCACTTCATAAGGATGTTGCGCAGCTATGGTTTTTCCGTAGTCATCAATGTCTAAAATGGCAACTTTAGCCCCTAAATTCACGAGACTTTGAACCACAGCCTGTCCAATCAACGTTGATCCACCACTGACAATGGCAACTTTATCTTTAATATTTAATTCCATTTTTTGCCCCAAATATTTTGATTATTCGATTGGCTTACCAGCACTTGACTCCCAACTTGGCATCAAGCCATTTGAAGGAATATCTTCATCTAAAAGTTTTTTCGCTGTTTCTACGCCTGCGACAGGCAATCCTTCTGGATTAAGTAATCCGATTTGGACAAGTACAGAAGCTTGATCCCAATAAATATGTTCGTGACAAAGTTTTGGACCTCTAAACTGAATGACCCCCAACATTGGAATTTCGACATATTTTCCAGTCGGTTTTACACCTGGTAATAACCAATCAATTTCAGTGTCGTGAGTGAAACTCATGATGAATTCATCCACAACCTGAGTAGATCCCACAGTTCTAGAAATTGAGGTGATTTTCATATCTTGAGGGTTTTGATGTACAAAATGATATCGATAGAATCGCGCTAACTGGCTATATCCCACACCACCTGTCAATGTTGGAATGTGATTCACATACGGTTGAGCGACCATCGTTGCCATGGTTGCTGGTACATCGCGCGTGTCGAACTCATGTCTGATATGCTCTTCCCACAATGCAACTAAGTCATAGTGAGGGCCAACCGTTTCATGTAATGCTGTTACGGTACGTTCATGGGCGAATCGCGCCGATGGTTTGTGATAATGATCGCTGTTCGGTCGTGCAAATGCGTGATCAACACCTTCATAAACATAAGCATGAACATGTTTAAATTGTGCGCATGCTTCAGTAATTTGATTTCGCGCTTCTGCTTGACAGAATTGATCAAGTTCAGCCATGTGTAACACAAGCTTACCCTTCGCATTCGAGAGTTCATCGAGCGCTTTTTCAATGCCTACACCGTAGTAAGCAACCGAACACGCTAAGTTATCAATACGGCATGCCGCCAAATATGCAAGTTTTCCACCAAGACAATATCCCACCACTGACTGACCCGAAGTCGTGTCACACGCATCTAAAGTCGTTAAAAAATCTAAACTTTCACGAATATCGTTTACACCCTGATCTTCATCATATTGTTGATAAAGTTGAAAAGCTTTTTCAAAATCCTCAGGTGTATAACCTAACTCAATGTTTGGTGCAGTACGCCAAAATAGATCAGGGACTAAAACGGTATAGCCTTCCTCTGCGAGAAAGTCAGCTTTTGCTCGCATCGCTGCATTGATACCAAATATTTCATGACACAATACAATCCCTGGACCTTTCTTCGCTTCTGGGACTGCCAAATACCCTGAATAGCGATTCCCTGATTTGGTAGTGATCTCAATCGTTTGACCTGTCATTTTTTCTTCCCTAAGACATCGAATATGATCTGATCATGAAATGAAATGCGATAACAAACTGTCCAAAAAATGCGGAGACTATCCAGAGACTGCTGATTCTTTACACAAAGAATTTGCATAAATGGATATCGAATTTAATTATTCAATGAACGAAATTGAGTCGTTGGTTATAATATTGGTTCGACTCATTTATCTTTTGCTAAAAATAGATCTTATAATCGATTTACGCATTTTTTCTCATGCTAAGCTTGAGCAGTACTTCTTCGTTTCAAAATTTAACTACAGGTTTTTTTCAAAGATGACTTTAGATCAATCCAATATCGATCTTTCAACATTGACGCCAATGATGCAGCAATACATGACGGTGAAATTACAGCACCCGCATTCGTTAATGTTCTATCGTATGGGTGATTTCTACGAGTTATTTTTTGACGATGCGCATAAAGCCGCCAAAATTTTAGGGATTACGTTAACCCACCGTGGTAAAGCGAATGGACAACCGATACCCATGGCTGGGGTTCCTTATCATGCAGCAGAAGGATACTTAGCGCGTTTAGTTAAAAAAGGTGAAACCGTTGTTATTTGTGAACAACTTGGGGAAGTCACTGGTAAAGGACCTGTCGAACGTGGTGTAGTCAGAATTATTACACCGGGTACATTGACAGACGATGCATTGCTAAATGCCCATCAGAGTTCAAATTTAGTATCCATCTGTATTAAATCTGATGAAATTGGTATCGCCCTATTAGATCTCAGTGCAGGTATTTTTAAAGTCCAACAACAAAGTTTTCAAGCTGAACAGCTTCCTCTGGAACTTGCGCGTCTTATGCCAAGTGAAGTTTTGATTGATGAAGATTTCAAGCATCCAGAAGTGGTTGAACAGATTAAGCAAATTCTTGATTGTCCCGTTACTAACCGCCCAAATGTAGACTTCAATCTGAATAATGCGCAAAAAACTTTATGTGATCAATTTGCCGTAAGTACTTTATCTGGCTTTGGAATTGAACATCTTGAGTTAGCGAAAGCAGCCGCGGCAGCTTTAATTCATTATGCTAAAGATACCCAAAAGACAGCGTTGCCACATATTCGTTCAATTCGACTTGAACAAAGCTCCGATTTTATCGCTCTTGATCCTGTAACGCGTCGGAATCTAGAGATTATTGAGCCTTTGTTTGAGCATGGCACTTCATTATTTGATTTGACCAACCAATGCCAAACGGCTATGGGTAGCCGACTGCTGAGTCGAACCTTGATGCAACCGATTCGTGATACTGCGTTGTTAGATCAGCGTTTAGATGCGATACAAACCATATTATCTGGCTATCATGAAGCTCCGATTCGTCTGTTATTAAAAGAAATCAGTGATATCGAACGCGTACTCAGCCGTGTGGCATTAGGAAGTGCACGACCGCGTGATTTGGTTCAACTACGTCAAGCCTGTGCTCAGATTCCGTATTTACGCCATGCATTAGCACCAATGACCTCAACACAGCAATCCACTTTAATCAATCAACTGAATGAGGAATTGGGTGACTTTAATGGTTTACATCATCGCCTCATGTCAGCCATTGTGGAAAACCCTCCTGTTCTACTCAGAGATGGCAATGTCATTGCAAATGGTTTCGATCATGAGTTAGATGAACTCCGTCAAATACGCGATCATGCAGGACAATTTTTAATTGATTTAGAGATCAAAGAAAGAGAAACAACAGGTATAAACACACTAAAAATCGGTTATAACCGAGTGAGTGGGTATTATATTGAATTAACCAGAGCGCAAGCAGAACAAGCTCCTGCCCATTATATTCGTCGTCAAACATTAAAAAATGCTGAACGTTACATCACCCCTGAATTGAAGTCTTTCGAAGATAAAGTGCTTTCAAGTGAATCGCGTGCATTGGCTCGTGAAAAACTTTTGTTTGAAATGTTATTGGATGAATTACGTCAAGATATTGCCAATCTTCAAATTATGGCGAGTGCTATTGCTCAACTGGATGTACTGACAAACTTCGCACATCTATCAAGATTATATAATTGGAATCGTCCGGAATTTAGCCCTGAAATTGGAATACACATTCAAGCAGGACGCCATCCCGTTGTTGAATCACTGATTAAAACACCTTACACCCCAAATGATACTTATCTAGATGAGCAGCATCGTATGTCGATTATCACAGGCCCAAATATGGGTGGTAAATCTACATTCATGCGTCAGACGGCGTTAATTACGCTATTGGCATATTGCGGTAGTTTCGTTCCAGCGAAATCTGCCAAATTGGGACCTATTGATCGGATCTTTACGCGTATCGGTTCAGCAGACGATCTTTCTTCTGGCAAATCTACATTTATGGTGGAAATGACGGAAACTTCTCAAATTTTACATCATGCCACACAACAATCTTTGGTATTGATGGACGAAGTAGGTCGTGGCACAAGCACTTATGATGGTTTGTCATTAGCTTGGGCTTGTGTTCTTGATTTGACGCATCGCATTAAATGTTTATGTCTTTTTGCAACGCACTATTTTGAATTAACAGAATTAGACATGGATCCGTGTATTGATAATTATCATGTCACTGCGCAAGAAGTGAATGGTCATCTCATCTTATTGCATAAGGTTCAAAAAGGTCCTGCAAGTCAAAGTCATGGTTTACAGGTCGCTAAACTAGCAGGTATTCCTCAAAACGTGATTAAAGAGGCTCAAGCTAAACTTAAAAAACTAGAGAAACTCCAACTGCAAACCCAACCTGTGCAAAAAGATTTGTTCTCTCAAGATTTATTTTCAAATAGTAACCCTGTAGAAAAAATTATTGAAGTTGAAAAAGTGGTTGAAATTCATCAACCTTCTCAAGTTGAACAACTTCTTTCAGAAATTATTGTAGATGACTTAAGTCCAAGACAGGCTTTAGACCAACTCTACCAACTCAAACAATTACTCCAAAAATCTTAGTTCAAGCACACTCAATCAATAAGCCAGTCAACTGCTGGCTTTTTTTATTCATGATTTTTGAAATTCAGAGACAAAATGCCTAAGAAATTGGAAATCCAAGAGGTCTCATCATAAATATTACTGATTTAGTAGCATCCCCTATATTAAATATCAAGAAAAGGAATTGTTAGTTTCGTTCAATTTGCCTAAAATACAGCATTCGTTATTAGAACCATATTTTTTAGGTAGCTGACGCCATGACCTTTGTTGTCACTGAAAATTGTATTAAATGTAAGTATCAAGACTGTGTAGAAGTTTGCCCAGTTGACTGTTTCTATGAAGGTCCAAACTTTCTAGTCATTAATCCAGATGAGTGTATTGACTGCGCGTTATGTGAGCCTGAATGCCCTGCAAATGCCATTTTCTCGGAAGATGAACTGCCTGAAGGTCAAGAAGTCTTTATCGAACTCAATGCTGAACTTGCAGAAAAATGGCCAAATATTACTCAGATTGGTGATCAGCCAGCTGACCGTGAAGAATGGAATGGCAAACCAAATAAATTGCAATATTTAGAAAAATAATCCAATGAGAGATCAGCTTCGGCTGATCTTTTTTATACCCAATTGGTACATTTATTTGCAATTTATACGCATTCTTGATAATCAATTAGCATAAAATAGAAACTTATTTGCTTTAGTAAAATTTATTTATAATGAAATTAATTTTGAAGGGCTTGTGCTCAATCAGTGCAATATCGTTGATATTGATTGGATGTACGTCCTCCCCTCAAAAAGGACGAACAATCGTCACCAATGATGGTCAACGCATATATATTCCACAAGAAAAAATAACCTATGAACGTCCAACGCGACCAAAAGTCATTCCGAATTCTTATCGTGTTTGGCTGATGCAAGGTAATAACCAAGCTCAAGCACGAGAATATGAACAATACTTAGAACGTAATAATGTTGGCAATATTATCCCAAGTTTTGAATTATTTAAATCAGCACGTGCTTGGCAGAAATGTGGTAAATCTGAATATATGGTTCCAAACCGTGAGCTATGGTCGAATCAGTTACCAACACTGAAAGTATTTAAATATCTCGTTGCAGCAAGGATTTTAACTGATTTTGAGGTTACATCTGTATATCGTGACCTTCCATTAAATCAGTGTGCTGGTGGCGCAGGTTCGTCTCGACACTTGTATAACTCAGCCATTGATTTCAGAATCGGTCCTGAATTTCCTCAGGCTGAAGATTATGCATTCATCGAAAATTCTAAATTTAAATTGTGCCAATTTTGGCAAAATTATGGTCAAAGCTTAAATATGGGCTTAGGTTTGTATGCGACTGGTCAAATACATATTGATACTCAAGGTTACCGAACTTGGGGACCCGATCTGACTCGAAATACATCTTTATGCCATTACTAATTTTAGATGATCACATTTAATTAAGAGGTCTTTGACCTCTTTTTTTTGACTGATTTTTCAGCATCAAAGCATCAGAAATTTGCACATTCACTCGAAACGATTACAATGCACTGAACTCCCTACAGGTACTCAGTTATGCAACAACAATGGTCAGATATTGATGCTTATATTGAATCTCATCTGATGCCAGAAGATCCAATTTTAACTCAGACTCTACAAAATACAGCTGATAAGGGTTTTCCTGACCATCTAGCAGTTGCTGCTAACCAAGGCATGTTATTACAAATGTTGATTCAAATGAATCAGTGTAAGCGTGTGTTAGAGCTTGGAACCTTTGCGGCTTATAGCACCATGTGGCTAGCAAGAGCTCTTCCTGAGGATGGATATATTCTCACGATTGAGGGTCGTGATACACATGCAGCACTCGGTCAAGAAAATATCGACAATGCGAAATTAAAGCAAACGGTTGAATTAAAAGTTGGTCGCGCTGCGGATATTCTCAAATCTTTACCTGAAAATTTTGAGCCATTTGACTTTATATTTATTGATGCTGATAAACAAAGTTACCCAGAGTATTTAGAACTATCACTTAAATTTTCACGCTCAGGTACCATTATTTTTTTAGATAATGTGATTCGCGCTGGTGATATTTTGGATGAAAAAAATGTCAAACCAAGCATCGAAGGTATTCGTGAAATGTACCGCCTTATGCAGAATCATCCTCGACTATTGTCGAGTACAGCCTTACAAACCGTCGGCAGTAAAGGACATGATGGTTTTGCACTGGCGATTGTCAAATAAATCTTAATACTAGTCATTAGTATCACTTAAAGGAGTATTCATCAATTTGAATACTCCTTTTTCTTGCACTAAAGCCCTGAAAAAGTTATCCCCGATTCCTGTTTGTATTCCTGTGGATAAAAATAAAATATTATGGCAAACACCTGATTTTCATAAGCTTTAATCAAAAGATTATAAAATAATCAAACCATAAAACCCTACTGTTCTAAAAATTTATCCACCTTCTACCAGTAAAGTTGAACCAATATTTATCAAGTAAAATTAATCAAAATTGATTGATCATTTAGCAACCAACAATGGAACGACTGAATTTCTAAATATATTAGTCGTAATACTGCCCAAGAAAAATTGTTTTACTTTACTGCGACTATAAGCGCCTAGCACAATTAATTGAATTTGATGTTGTTGCTGATAATCTAAAATATTCTCAGCGACATCTCCAAAACGGTATTCAACAACCACATCCAATCCAGCTTCACGTAAATACTGAGCTGGGATATCAAGAATTTCGGGATGATCACCCACATAAAGCAAATGACACTGAAGTGTTCTTAATAAATCACTTTTAGCAACACGATGCATCATTTCTTTACAAGTCTGAGAATCTTCATAGGCAAAAATAAAACGTGTTGGTGGCTTAAAGGTTTCACCAACAGTTAGAACCGTACAACGGGCACCACGAATAAAATTCTCTACATTACTCCCTAAACTTTTGTGTTTTTCTGCGGAGCGCTCACCCACTCGACCAATAATCGCAATGTCATTTTCATTTAAAACATTGAAACTCTGTTCGAGGAAATCACCTTTTTCTTGAATTTTTATCGGCGTAATACCATATTTTTCTTCAATCACTTCTGAAATATGTGAAAGAAGATTATTACTATAATCTAAGGCTAATTCACTTTGTTTTTGTTCTAATTCCGCGAGTTCTTTTAAGAGCATTGCATTACTTTCAAATCCAATCACACCACTAATTTCACCCAGATGATAACTTGCAGGATAGTAATCTAAAACCTGTAAAAGGACTAACTCACGTTTAGTTCGATCCGCAATCCAGGCTGCTGCTTCAGCTAAGGCATGAATACATGGGGATGAATCAATACACGCAATTACACGGTTCATGATTGCCTCACTTTGACATGATGTCTGATTGTTCTTTTCTTTAAACTATCATAGCTTTCGGGCAAATGAACATGGTTTATGTAATTTAATTCAATCTTTAGCGTTACGAATTATTCACGCATTCGTATAAATTGAGCTGGATTCCCTGCAACAACTTCTCTTGCCTGAATATCCTTAGTAACCATACTATTCATACCTACAATCACCTGTTCATGTATGGTCACGCCATCTTTAATGCCCACATGCGCCCCTAACCAAACATCACGATGAATCTCAATGCCTTTTGAGCGTACTGCTTGCTGGTAAATAGGTTGATCTAAACTCATGCCATGGTCAAATGCATAAAGATGACAATAAGCTGCGATCCGTACTTGGTCATGAATCTTAATCCCAACGCGTCCACCATCTAAAATACAATGATGATTAACGGCGACTTCAGACCCAATTTCTAAAGGACCATGCAAGGTACAATCCGCGGCAATAAAAGTATTATCTCCAATAATGATCTTCCGACCACGCTCAGCAAAAATATGGGCTAAAGGGGAAATGAAACAATTTTCTCCAATTTCAACAGTCTCCATGTCCATTAAATAGGCTTGATAATCTTTTTGCCAAGCTTCAGCCCATTCACGATGCTTTGCCTTGAGTGACCAATATAACCAAGGCATGTAATTCAAACGATGTTTATGTTGTTCTCGATACTTGAGTAAAGGATCATGTTCCGTCACGTTCGACATCCTCTATATTCAATTGTTCACGTCCACGAGTCACATCTTGGATTTTCAGTTTAAACGGCTCAATTTCATGAATTTGCATACGTGCAGTAATCAATACTCCAGAGTCAACATATTCTTCAATATATTCAATTTTTTGTTGATTTAGCTCGTATTGAAAAATCGACCACTCATTAAATTGGCATTTAAAATTTACAGTTTTCTTTTCGATGAGTTCAATTTTTTCGACCTGTAATAAGCATTGCCCTGCTACACCTCCGTATGCTCGTACCAAGCCTCCAGTTCCGAGTTTGATACCACCATACCAGCGGTTTACCAATACAATAATATTAGTGAGCTCATTCCCTTCAATCGTTGCAAGTATGGGTCTTCCAGCTGTTCCTGAAGGTTCTCCATCATCATTAAAACGGACTTGATGCCCAATTTTCCATGCCCAGCATTGATGGGTCGTCGAGGCATCAAAATACTGGTTTAAAAACTCTTTTACATCCTGTTCATTTTCCACAGGTGCGGTGATCGCCTGAAAACGGCTTTTCTTAATATCTTCTTCATAGATATAAGTCTGAGCAAGAGTAAATGGCATGGTAAATTACAAAGGTTGAACTCAAATACATTATGCGTGATTCAATCATATTAAAAAACCCAATCAAAACATCATTGATTGGGTTTTAAACAGACTGAAAAAATAGAGATTATCGTTCGCGTAACGCTTCTTTCGCCTTATTGAATGGTTTCAACAGGTATTCAAGAATCGTTTTTTGACCTGTCTTAATATCAACCGTTGATACCATACCCGGCGTGATTGGGAAAGCTTGCCCAGCTTTGTTATAAAGCTTGTCTGAATCAGTACGAATATACACACGATAATAGAATTGATCTTGTTTAACTTCATCACGTAGCGTATCAGGAGAAATGACTGTTACCTCTCCTTTCAAGCCACCGTAGATTGAATAATCGTAAGCAGTGATTTTAACTAAAGCTTCCTGTCCAGGATGAATAAATGCAATATCACGCGGTGAAATTCGCGCCTCAATTAAAAGTTGTTCATCTAAAGGGACAATGGTCATCAACTTACCATTCTGAGGAATAACACCACCCAAAGTCATCACATCAATTTCTTTTACCACACCGCGGACTGGTGCTTTAAAGATTGTACGATTCAGACTATCAGATTTACCTTTGATCACTTGTTGTTGAGTTTCGACATCAGTGCTCGCCTTAGATAACTCTTCGCGTGCCTGCACATAGTACTGGTTACGAATATCGTTAATTTGGTTGGTCAATTCATTTGCTTGACGTTTTAAACGTAAAACTTCAACTTCACTCGCAGCACCTTTGGCAACAAGCGGTTCTGTCATTCTCAATTCTTGCTGAACTAACGTAAGTGCTTGCGTTAAGCCAGCAATAGATTCTTCCATATTGGCACGTCTAGAATGATAAAGCTGAGTTTCTTCAGCAACCAATTTTGGAATTTTTTGAACTGATTCTGGAAATACCAGTGGACCACCATTCACTTCCGCACGTAAACGCGCAGCTGTTGCTTGCGATGACAGTAGTAACGATTCTGATTCACCCACATTTGAAGCAAATCGTGTCGGATCAAGTTGAGCAAGGGTTTGCCCTTTTTCAACAATATCACCTTCTTTAACTTCAAGTTTGGTTAGAATCCCGCCCTCTAAAGATTGAATCACTTGTTCCTTAGAAGTTGGAACCACTTTACCTGTACCATTAGAAACTTCTTCAAGTTTGAAAATAGCTGCCCAAATAATGAGTGCAAGCAAACCCAGACCAATAATCCAAATCGTAATACTGACCTTCGGTAATGGTGGCTCTAACTGAGACACTTTTAATGAACGTTGTTGTTTTAATTCTTCGCTCATGATTTAGCCCCTGAATTTGCTTGTTGCTGGCCAGAATTATTTAAAATTTGATCACGTGGGCCATCCATAACGATACGACCATCATTCACCACGATAATTCGATCCACTAACTCTAAAACTGCACGGCGGTGGGTTGCCACAACCAATGTGCGATGTCCAAGCCAGTTCTTCATATGATCAATTAATTGTTTTTCAGATACATCATCAATCGCAGCTGTAGGCTCATCTAACAACAGAATATTCGGCTGACAAATGAGGAGTCTTGACAATAAAAGTGCCTGACGCTGTCCACCTGAGAAGCCGACACCACCTTCTAAAATAATATGATCTAGTCCTTCTTTCTTTTCTTGAATGAAGTTGAGTGCACCTGTTACAGCAAGTGCTTTTAATAAATCATCATCGGTAGCTAATGGTGCACCTAACGTTAAATTTTCTCTGACTGTACCAAAGAATAGGTGCGCATTTTGATTCAACAAACCTACGTCACGACGAACATCCGATGGGTCCAACAAGGTAATATCAATATTATCTAATTGAACTTTACCTTGAACTGCGGTTTGCATACCAGAAAGTAATTGAAGAATGGTCGATTTACCTGCACCGTTACGCCCAAGAATCGCAATTTTTTCACCTGGTTTAATTTCAAGTTTAGGAATCACAACACTTGGTTTAGGATCTTCTTCGCCGTATTTAAAGACCACACCATTTAATTCATAATGACCATTGAGTACTGATCGCTGAATCAATTGTGAACGCTCAGGATGGTCAACCTGTTTACTCATTAATTCATCAAGACTTTCTTTCGCCGTTTTGGCTTGCTGATAACGACCAAGAACACCAGTTACCTGTGCAATTGGCGCTAACATACGTGAAGATAGAATCGAACATGCCACTAACGCACCAGTGGTCATTTCTCCATCCATTACCGCAAAACAACCCACCAATACTACAATTGCAAAGGTCAACCCCTGTAATTTTTGAGTCCAGAGATTCAATACGCCTACTATTTTACGTTGTTTCATGCTGATAGAAGCTGAAACATCATTCATGTGATTCCACTGATTTTGAAAACGAGACTCTGCACGTAACAGTTTAATATCTTCAATACCTTGAACGGCTTCAACAAGAATCGCATTTCGTATTGATGACTCACGCATACCCTCTTTAGCCAATTGCGCTAATTTTTTTTGCGCCAAAAGCCCTGGAATAATCATCAGCGGTACAACCACCAAAATTACCCAGAAAAGATTGCCACCAATGAGCCAAAAAATACCAAGAAACAGGAAGAAGAATGGTAAATCAGCAAAGGCGGTAATTGTTGTAGATGTTACAAGCTCACGTACACCTTCTAGTTCACGAATTTGTGAAATAAACGTTCCCGTGGATTTAGATCGTTCACTATTTTTAATACGTAAGGCATGACCAAAGACCCGATCTGAGACTCTTAAATCCGCACGCTTACCAATCATATCTGAAAGAATTAATCGTGAGTATTTCAATGCGAATTCAAAGATTGCAGCAAGTAATACACCACCTGCCAATACCCACAAGGTTGGAATAGATTGTGCTGGAATAACTCGGTCATACACATTCATCGAGAATACGATTGTCGCGAGTGCTAATACGTTTGCAAGCAATGATGCAAACATAATATCGATATAGCGTTTCCAATCGCGTAATACAATTTCCCAAAACCAATTTTTTTCGTACGGTTTAATGTATTCGTCAATACGCGCATCAGGTACTGAGGTTTCTGGTCTTAAAATATAGACTGAGTCGATGACATCTAATAATGTATCTACTGAAAATGTCTGTGCTAACCCTTCATCACCGCTCAGTTGAACACTTGCGTTACCTTGTGTATCTGCACGATCAATGACGCCAACTTGCCCATCTTTAAATCCGACCAATACCGGTAAACGCCACGGATTTAAAATATCGGGGCTAAAATCCACTTTACGGACATGCAAACCTACTTGGCGTGTCATAATTGCCAAGATGTCATCGACTGACTGGTTCTGATTCCAATTTAGTTCTAAGCGAATACGTTCAGCAGAGGTTTCAATTCGATAGTGACGTGCAACCGTCAGGACACCTTGTAACCATGGTTGATAATTTATTCTTGTATTCATGGTTTCAATTCTACCCCTTGAATGGTCAAATTATTAAGTTGATATACATCGCGGCTCTTACCAGAAGCGGCAATATATTGAACTAAGTTTTCATAAATATCATAACGTGCCGTTTCAATATCTGAATTTGAACGGTGAATCGCTTGCTCAGCATTTAAAAGATCAACAGCTGTACGAGTGCCAAGTTTATATTGTTCTTGATATAACTCTTTTGTTCTGACTGATGTCGCTTGTTGATCAATTAATACTTTCATTTGTCGCTGTTTATTTTCAACTTGTTCTTGAGCGCGACGAATTTCATCAATTGTTTCTAAATAAACTGCATTTACTTTTGCTTTAGCAGCTTCTTCTGCAAACGATGCCGCACGACTGCGTGAACTAATTGCACCACCTTGGAAGAAAGTACTATTTGCTTCAAGCATAATAGAACTATCTGTTCCATCGTCTTGATTGTTATTCGGATTACGTCCGTTGACTGCTTGACTCAATGTACCTTTAACATTTAACGTAGGATAACGACTCAATTGAGTTTGTTTTTTTTCCAATTCTGCAACATCAACTTCTGCTTTGGCAGCCATCATTTTCGGAATTTCGTTAAACTTTGGCTCTGAATAAATATCTGAAGCCTTAATTAAACTCTCAGGTATCTCCCAGTTATATTTTGATATATCTGTTCCCATCAAAGTTCTAAGACGTTGTTTAAATACATTGAGCTGTGTTTCTTGCAGAATTAAATTTGATTGTGCAGATTCATAATATGATTGCGCTTGAATTGGATCGGCCTGACTGCTGATACCTGCCTCTGCACGTAAATTAGCAATTTCTCGGATTCGTGATATACCAGCAATTTGCTCACGTGCAATACGTGTAATTTCTTCATATCGCTTAATATTTACGATGGCAGAAGCCACTTCAAGAGCAATTTGGTCAATTGTGACAAGAACTTGAGCTTGGCTAAACTGCAACTTGGCTTCTTCTGTACTCACTAGTGATTTTTGTTTACCAAAGTCAAAAAGTAGTTGTGTCGCATTGACATTAAATAATTGACGCCCTCTTTCTCCTGAAGTCATATCTCCAGTTGAAACACCTGCACTCAACTGTGGGTAATAACCGGCTTTAGCAACATCAATAAATGCATTTTGTGATGCGAGTGAAGAAACACTTTGTGTCACTTCAGGATGTCTAGCTACTGCAATCTTAATCGCATCGTATAAGCTTAACGTTTGTTTATCAGCCGTACCATTCACAAGTGGCATCAAAGATACTGGAGCACTAGGCGAAGCTTGTGTCGTTATCACAGGCAATTGTTCGACCTGTTTAGGATCAAAGCTAAAATCACTCAGTTCATTTAACTTAACTTGTCTAAAGTCATCATCAGCTTTAGGTTTAAAAAACTGATCCATATTTGATTTTAATGCAGTTAAACTGAATTTTTTCTTTGCTTGAGTTTCAGCATTCACCGTATTGTATTTTTGTTCTGAGACGACTTGATCAGCTTTAGGCTTAATATTTACAACTGGCTTAATCGACTGCGATTGTTCAGATATTTTCGCTTTCTGCTCTATTGGTTTTGAATAAACAATTGTAGGTTTATTTACAGCCAAAGCACTAGTCGGTTGCTGAACGATCAAGTTTGGACGCTCAATTACATTCTGTGTTTCTAACTTATTATGAGAACCTGATTTAAAAGGCCAAAAAGCTTTGGCTTTAGATACAAGACTTTGACGATGTTCAACTTTCGCTACAGTTGAAGGTGGAGCTTGTAGCAAGTTGTTTTGGCTGTTAATTTGTTGATCATTAACAATCTTCGGTTTTGGTGTACTAGACACTTTCAATGAAGATTCACTCACCGATTTTTGTAAAGTCGGTGTCAAAACTTTTGTATTTGAAACATTGCCAGTAGCTTGGTGATGACCCTCATCCAACTTAGTTTTATCTTTGCCTATATTCCCAATAAATGTAAAGAGTTTACTTTTTGGTTTTTCTGTTTTGTCTTCTGAAACCGATGTTTCATTTTCTAGTAATTTTGCGTGTTGCGCGTCAATTAAAGATTCTGTTAGTTGATTTTGGATCTTTGGTTTAAGCGGTTTTAAAACCTGACGAGTGTCTTTAGTAGCGGGTTGTACAGTAGATGAAATAGTAGGTTTTAGAACATTTGGCGCTGAAGCCTCTTCAATAACCTGCTTTACCTTTGGCAGCAATATTTTTGGTTCAGATGCCGCTTTTTCACGCTTAACAAATGCAAAGAAAGATTTCTTTTGAGTCTTTTCCTTCGACTCATTCTGAGACTGCGAATTAGATAAAGGTATAGTGTTAACTTGAGCAATTTCATTTTCGACTATGTCGTCTAAATCAGGAACTTGTTCAATAACTTTAGGAACAAGAACCTGTTCTTTCACTTGCTCTTTCGAGATTTTGGATTTCGATTGGAATAATTTAAAACGTGGCTTTTCAAGCTGTTCAGGTATATCTTCAACAGTCTTTTTTTCCAAACTAAAGTTGATTTTTGGTTTTTGTAATTCTGCTGATAGTGCACGTTGGGTATCGTCAATTGCTAGAGGAGCGATTGCATCTTCAGCATGTACTTGTGTCGTACATAAACTGATCGCAAACAGCGTGATATACCCCATATCCTTCTGACTTAATTGATGTTTAGCCACTTGTAATCTCTATTAAAAAGTGTGAACTACGTCACATAAAATCAATCGTATTCTACAATGATTTTTATATTATTTCTGCGTCAATTGTAAACTTACGATTTGTTTGAGTTAATTTACAGTCTAAATATCTATAAAACAACATTATTTTATAGATATCACACTATTTTTTTAAACTGTGAAATCATCACCTAAATAAACTTTACGGACAGTTTCATCCATAAGTACTTGATCTGGTGTTCCTTCCGCAATGACAGATCCTTCGCTGACAATATAAGCATGCTCACAAATCGCGAGCGTTTCGCGAACGTTATGGTCTGTAATGAGCACACCGATACCACGTTCTTTTAAATTGCGAATGATATCTTTGATATCACCTACAGAAATTGGATCTACCCCAGCAAAAGGCTCATCAAGGAGCATAAACTTAGGATCGGCGGCTAATGCTCGAGCGATTTCAGCACGGCGACGTTCCCCCCCTGACACACTCATCCCCAAAGAATCTTTAATATGTGTAATTTTAAAGTCTTCTAATAACTCTTGAAGTCTCTCTTTACGTTGTTGCTTATTAAGATCCTTCCGCGTTTCAAGAATCGCCATAATATTATCTGAAATACTCAATTTACGAAAAATTGAAGCCTCTTGTGGCAAATAACCAATTCCATGACGAGCACGCTCATGCATTGCAAGGTCCGAAAGATCAAGATTATCTAAATGAATTTCACCTTTATCCATTCGAACCAGTCCGACTACCATGTAAAAGCTTGTCGTTTTTCCCGCCCCGTTCGGTCCAAGCAAACCCACAATTTGACCACTTTGCATGCTAAATGAAACATCTTTCACCACCCAGCGTTTACTATAAACTTTGGCAAGATGTTTAATTTTTAATGTTTGGATTTGTGATTCATTGACACTCATTAATCACGTACTCCAGAGAATGATTTTGAGGCAGAAGGTGGAATGATAATTTGTACACGACCTTTCGAACTGCCTGTGCCACTACTGCCACCGCCTACAACTTCGATATCACCCTTATTCATACTGTAACGCAAAGTGTTCCCACGAATACTTGCGCCATCTTGATACAAGTATGCATTACCCGACAAAGTAATAATGCCTGTATCAGCGTTATATACAATTTTAGAGGCTTCACCACGTGCAATGCCACGTTTAGACTCTAATTGCTGTTGGAATTTTGCAGGGGAACCTGACGCATTTACTGAGCTAATTTGGCGATTGGCATTGAGATTAGCAACTATAGAGGCTGCATTTAACTTGAAAGTACCTTGTTCAACAGAAACATTCCCCACATAGGTCGTTATACCTGTTTTGTCATTATAGGTCGCACGATCAGCTAAAAGCATGATGGGTTGATTACGATCACTTGGCAATGCAAATGCCATAACAGAAATAGAACTGAGTGCCACCATTGCTATTGCTTTAAGCATTTTTGAACCTGATAAATAAGAAGGTTTAGTTTGGTGCATACTTTCCTCGAATATTTTTAAAATCGTACTGACCTTCATTCAAATCTGCTTCTAAGCCTTGGCTGACAAAATCTGCATTTGGTGTTTGTACAGTAACTTGCTCAGATGTTTCAAGCTTTCTTGTTTTTGGATATCCTGTAAGCGCATCGGTTCGAAAAACCATTTTGCCCATTTCTCCTTGCTTGGTTGCAACAACATCTCCAGATAACACAATCTTCTCATTGTCATTGAAACCATGTGCTTGTTTAGCATAAAACGTAGCGTCTTCTACATTATTAGTAAACATGCTGGCATTTAAATTCTGCAAGCTTGATGTTTTCTGTTTCATATCTTGGTTCAGCTCATCCACTGTAGCCTTAACATAAAGCATGCCTTTTTCATCAGTTTGCAAAAGATTAATATTCTTTGCTGAATATGTCATCGATTGAGCGGATGAACCCTCTAATTTTTTCCCTTTACCGCTGTAATAATAATAGCCACCACTTATAGCAGCGACAATAACAGCAGTAATATATAAAACTTTAGTATCCATAAATCATCAACTATATTCAGCGTTCATATCAACTGCGTATTAGTGCGTTACAGCCAAATATTTTTCAAGAAGTTCATGGTAAACCCCTTTTGACAACAATAACATGTCACAAATTTCACGCACAGCGCCACGACCACCATAAGCTTGGGTTACAAGGTCTGCACGACGACGAACTTCAACATGACCATTTGGCACTGTTACTTTCATTCCCGCAATCGCAAAAGCTGATAAATCTGGCCAATCATCCCCCATATACAAGCAATCTTCTGGTTTTAAACCCAGTTGCGTACAAGCTTGCTGTAAGGCAGTCCCTTTGTCTTCACGCCCCTGATAAACTAAGTCTACACCTAGATCATTCATACGCTTTGTCACAATATTGCTTTGGCGACCGGTAATAATGACAACTTTAATTCCAGCTTGCTGAACAAGTTTCATCCCAAGTCCATCACGAATATCAAATGACTTAATTTCATCACCTGAGTTCGTCAACGTTACAAAACCATCACTTAGAATACCATCCACATCCAAAACCAACGCTTCGATATGTCGTGCTTGTTCTAACAATACATAAGATGCCATGAATTAATTTACCCCAGCTTGAATTAAATCGTGCATGCTAATCACACCAATCACTTGTTTGGCATCATTGACTACTACAAATTGATTGATTTTTTTAGCATTCATTTGCTCTAGCGCTTCAACCGCTCTTGCTTCTTGTGAAATGGTTTGAGGATTTTCAATCATAACCTTTGATACAGCAAGATTAACATCAAAACCTTGTTGCTTATCAATGAGACGTCGTAAGTCACCATCCGTAAATATACCTAACAGAACATCATTTTCATCCACAATTGTGGTTAATCCGAGACGTTTGTTTGATATTTCGTATAAAACTTTATTCATTGGTGTATCTGGTGAAACTTTTGGTAGAGAGTCACCCACGTGCATCAGATGTTTAACATGCAACAGTAATCGCTTACCGAGTGCACCAGCTGGATGTGACATGGCAAAATCATTTGCAGTAAATCCACGCGCTTCAAGTAAAGCAACAGCCAAAGCATCACCTAAAGCTAAAGTCGCTGTCGTGCTTGAAGTTGGTGCCAAACCTAATGGGCATGCCTCTTGAATATGACCAAGTGTAAGCGCAACATCAGCGTTCTGTGGCATTGGTCCACGGTCATCACCTGAAATTGTTATCAATGGCACACCCAAATGTTTGATGAGTGGCATTAACATCATGATTTCATCACTTTTACCAGAGTTCGAAATCGCGATCAGCACATCTCCACGGACTAACATCCCGAGATCACCATGACCAGCTTCACCTGGATGCATAAAGAAAGACGGAGTTCCTGTTGATGCAAATGTTGCAGCCATTTTTCGACCGATATGACCAGATTTCCCCATACCAGTGACCACTAAACGACCTTGGCACCGTAGGATAATTTGACATGCTTGGGAAAAGCGATCATCAATCTGATGAGATAGTACCGATAAAGCTTGACGTTCAATCTCCAAGGTTTGTTTTGCAACCTTTTGAAAATCAATTGGATATGTAGTATTTTCAGAATTCAAATCTGGGCACCTTGAGGCTGGATTCAGCCACAATTTCAATCATTAAATTATTCTTCATATATTAACATAAGCATGCAAGTATCTTTTTCTTAAATGTATAAATTTCATTTGCATAGATTTTTTACGCATAAAACTTTGTGAAAGATAAGCCTTAGGTTAAGATGAACCACCATTTTTTTAGCTTTTTGAAGACCTATGCAACCATTTGTTCTATATAACTCAGAGCAACGAAAAAAAGTTGAGTTTGTACCACGCAAAGAAGGACATATTGATATGTATGTCTGTGGGATGACAGTTTACGACTACTGTCATATCGGTCATGCTCGGGTTATGGTTGCATTTGACTATATTATTCGTTTTCTTCGTAGCCAAGGTTGGAAAGTTAAATATATTCGCAATATTACTGACATTGATGACAAAATCATTGCACGTGCAAATGAAAATGGTGAAAGCATTACAGCACTCACTGATCGCTTTATTCAGGCAATGAATGAAGATGCTGCCAATTTAGGATGCTTGGCACCTGATGAAGCACCTCGTGCGACAGAGTACATCGATCAAATGCAAAATATGATTGGTACTTTGGTCAATAATGGCACTGCATATCCTGCGTCAAACGGTGATGTGTACTTCGAAGTTGAAAAATTTAAAAAATACGGGCGTCTATCTGGTCGTAAACTCGAAGACATGCAAGCAGGTGCTTCCGAACGAGTCGATGTTGAAGTTGAAAAGAAACATCCTTTCGATTTTGTGCTATGGAAGCATGCAAAAGAAAATGAACCTTCTTGGAAATCTCCTTGGGGGAATGGTCGTCCAGGTTGGCATATCGAATGTTCAGCAATGTCTACATGTTGCCTTGGTAATCATTTTGATATTCATGGTGGTGGGTCTGACTTAACCTTCCCCCATCACGAAAATGAAATCGCACAAAGTGAAGCTGCAACTGGCGAACAATATGTAAACTATTGGATGCACGTAGGCTTTATCAATGTCGATGGTGAAAAAATGTCTAAATCTTTAGGCAATTTTTTCACGATTCGCGATGTCATGGAAAAATTCCATCCTGAAGTTATTCGTTACTTTATCGTTTCATCACACTATCGTAGCCCTGTGAATTTTTCTGATACTGCGCTTAAAGAAGCTAAAAACACATTAAGTCGTTTTTATCATTCATTTAAAGCATATCAACAGATATATGGTGCCGAAATTAATTCGCAATACGATGAAGCACTCGTTGAAAAGTTTAATGCAGCAATGCGGGATGATTTCAACACATCAGAAGCGATTGCCGTACTTTTTGAAATCAATAAAGAATTAAATCGTGCCGTAAAAGACGAACTTGCTGAACAGGCGGCCATATATTATGCCACCTTGCGCCATCTGACCAATATCTTAGGTCTTGTTCAACATAATGTTGATGAATTCCTAAAATCAGATATTGGTCAAGAAAGCTCATCTTTGAGTAATGATGAAATTGAAGATCTCATTCAACAACGCAAAGATGCCAAAAAAGAGAAAAACTTTGCACGTGCAGATGAGATTCGCCAAAATCTTCTTGATCAAGGCATTGTACTTGAAGATACGCGTCAAGGAACTTTATGGCGACGTGCTGATTAATTCATCAATTAAGTTTTGGAAGTGTTGACAGGGTGTGCAAAATCACTATAATTCACACCATATTGCGGGAATAGCTCAGTTGGTAGAGCACAACCTTGCCAAGGTTGGGGTCGCGAGTTCGAGTCTCGTTTCCCGCTCCAAAATTTTAAAAGCTTCAGTCGAAAGATTGAGGCTTTTTTTATTGACTTAGATTCTCAAATAAAGTCGACCTAGATTAAATTATTCGAAAGAGAAAAGAGAAGCTAGCCGACCAAAGTCAAAGTTGCTCCACACCCAATCACTCTCGAACTTGAACAGGTTTTCATCTTAAATTCACGCTTTTTTTGATAATATTAATTACTTTAATGCTCTTTTTTAGGCTAAAAGCATGAGATTAAATGCTGACTTCTCTCAACCTGTAATAATTACTCCAGAGGATTATCAATGGATTCAATCCCCAAGAGGCGAAGTTAAACGAATGATGTTTGATCGTGTTGGCTTAGAACAAGCAAGAGCAACCAGCCTAGTTGAGTTCCCTTCAAATTCTCAGTTCCCAGAGCATCAACACCCCTTCGGTGAAGAAGTTCTAGTGTTAAACGGGACTTTTACTGAAGATGATCATCAGCACTATCCATCTGGATGGTATATGCGAAATCCTCACCTTTCTAAACATATTGTCTCGAGCTTAGATGGATGTCTGATCTTGGTGAAACTCATGCAAATGTCTGAAGAAGAAAAATTAGCTACACGAATTGATACTCGTGACGAGCGAAACTGGACCTATTTTAACAACAGAAAGATTTGCCAACTATTTCAATCTGAGTATGAAGACACCTTTCTCGAAAAACTCGAAAGCCAACAGGTTTTAGAATCAACACATCATAACGGTATTGAAATTTTCATTATCGAAGGTGAATTGGTGATGAATGAACGAAATTATTCAGCTGGTTCGTGGATGAGGTTTCCGACTCAACATCGTATTGAATTCAAAGCAGGTGCTTCTGGCGCTTTGATTTATGTAAAAAAAGATCATTTAAAAAATATATACCCAAAAAAACCCAATACATTATTGGGTTTTTAAGCTAGTGCATTGATTAAGATTCATCATATGCGCTTTTTTTCCAGACACCCATATCAATAAGCTTCTGAATTTGCTTATCAATCACTTCCGCTTTATATTCGTCGTGATGTCCCTGTTTTTGCTGCAAATACAAATTTTTAGGATATATATTATTTTTATAAATTAATTGTGCGCATTCTGCACGTATATCTTTCATCCAATTGGTCACCTGAGCGTGTGTACGATGATAACGAAGTGCCTCTATATCAACTACACCAGTCACATAGGTAGATCCATTGGTATCATGCTGTTTACCCACTATTTTACCTTTATGGTCCACAATCATAGAAAGACCACCACCACAATCGATCGGTGCTAATGTATTTTCATCAAGATACATCCCCCCAATATTAGGTGCTACTACGTACATATTATTTTCTAAAGCACGAGCACGATTGGAGATTTCAAATACATCATTTTCAGTAAATGAAGCTGGTAAAGATGCACGATAGACGACTTCAGCACCATTCATCGCTAGGCCTCGACCATTTTCTGGAAAATTACCTTCCATTGCCATCATTATGCCCAATCGACCAATTTCCGTATCAACTACTGGCCAAAATGATTGAAGCTCTTCGCCATATTTTTTTACCCACTCATCATACAAATCATGAGGTGATGCTGAACGCTCGCATGGCAATAAAGCAGACATTTTGTGGTGTTTTAAAATAATTTCGCCTTGAGGATTTATAATAAACCCGACATTAAACATAATGCCTGGCCAATCCTCATTTTTAGCTTTGGCTTGCGCCATGATAAAAACATTATGTTTTTTAGCTAACTTACCTAAACGATCTGTTTCAGGGCCTGGTATATCGATCGCACCATCATCTAAGAATTCTTGAATATCAACATCGAGTGCTTCATCGTTGAAGCCCTGTAATGCTCCCTCTGGGAGAACCAACAGTCTTACTGGAATATCTAAAGAACTCAACCATAATGCACCGGATGTAAGTTCCTCTAAATGAGAGATATTTTTCATAATATCTGCTCTACAACTTGTGCCCCATATTGTTGGAACTAATCCTACTACACCATAAGGTTTGATCATTTTGTTTTCCTCTAAATCCATTCAGTTTTTTTAATGTACTTAAAAATTATCAGTGTGCTGATAATTATGCAAGTTCAAAAACCAAAAAATTTAGAAAATTATTCTTCATTAATTTTTTTCATCCATTTCCTGACGATTCTTATTTCACTTTCACTAAAACCATCGACTAAAGAATCTTCTAAACGATCAATAGCATCACCACAATCTTCCATAAGTTTTTTCCCTAAATCTGATATCTCAATTAATTGAATTTTCTTATTCGTAGAATGAGAAGTTTTGTAGAGAATATTTTGTTTTTCTAATTTTGAGATCATCAAATTTACTGTTTGTGGTGTTAATGAAGCAAAACGTGCTATTTCCGCATTTGTGAAACCTGGGTAAGTCAAAATAATTTTCAAAATTGTGAACTGTGGTGGAGTGATTGAATATTCAACAAGTACACGCTCCATTTTTAAACGATATACATGGGATGTCTTTCTTAATAAAAATCCAAGGTAACCCGATTCATTATCAAATATTTCAGGTGAATTCGTATTTTTTTTAAACATACCTATTGCCCTTTTATAAAATCATAAATATTATCAGCATACTGATAAAAAGTATTTGAGTTTAACTTTGCATTATATATGACTAATGCTGCTTAAATTTGAATACCCAGTCACAGTTCAACTACAAAAATAATGGAATAAAAATCAAACCCTTAAGGATATAGGACACAAAAATGCAGAATACTCTAAATGCTGAAGAACCCGCTTCGGTCAAAAAAAATACGAGATACGCTTGGTACGTAGTCACACTATGTATGTTGGCTTATATATTTTCTTATATTGATCGACAAATTTTAGTCTTGATGATTGAACCCATCAAAGCAGATTTAAATTTAACTGATACTCAGTTTAGTCTATTGCACGGTTTAGCTTTTTCCCTATTTTACGCATTTATGGGATTGCCAATCGCTTATTTAGCAGACCGATTTTCCCGACCAAAAATTATTGCAATTGGCATTATTTTTTGGAGCTTAGCAACAGCGGCTTGTGGTCTAAGTAAAAACTTCATTCAACTTTTTCTTTCAAGAATGGGGATTGGCATTGGTGAAGCAGCATTATCACCCGCAGCATATTCCATGTTTAGTGATATGTTCAGTAAAGACAAATTAGGTAAAGCCGTTGATATTTACTCCATTGGTTCTTTTATCGGTGGAGGGATGGCTTTTCTCGTTGGCGGCTATGTGATCAGCTTATTAAAAGATGCAACGTTTATTGATGTTCCTCTACTCGGCATGATAAAGGCTTGGCAAGTTGCCTTTATTCTTGTTGGATTGCCAGGCGTTTTTATTGGTCTTTTATTTATTTTAACAGTAAGAAATCCGCAACGAACAGGACAGAAACTCGATGCCTCAGGTAATGTCGTAAAAGTTAAATTTACGGATTCGTTTAAATTCTTAAAAAAGCATATTAAGACATTTACTTGTCACTACATGGGCTTCACATTCTATGCAATGGCATTGTTTTGTGTCATGAGCTGGTCACCTGCATTTTATATGCGTAACTTTGGTCTAAGTCCTGTTGAAACAGGTTATATATTAGGAATGATTCTACCTATCGCAAACACATCTGGCGTTTTCTTTGTAGGCTGGTTAACTAACTAATCTGACAAGTAAATGTCGACGTGATGCTGCAATGTATACTGGTTATTTAGGTGGTTTAGGAATTATCTTACCGATTATTAGCTATACATTAGTAGACTCACTGTGGTTATCTGTTGCTATTTTTACAGTGGCTATGTTCTTTGCATCTTTCCCAATGCCAACCTCAACAGCAGCTATGCAAATTTTAGCTCCAAATCAATTACGAGCTCAAATTTCTGCAATTTTCTTGTTAATCAGTAGCTTAATTGGTTTAGGTATTGGAGCAACTTTAGTCGCATTAATTACCGATAAAGTATTCGGGGATACCAACATGGTGGGTTATTCAATTTCAATCGTAGGTGGTTTCTCAGCGTTATTGACTATTATTTTACTCAAAACAGGATGTAAACATTTTGTGAAAAGTCTAGATGTAGAAAAAAATAATCAACGTCTACTTCTTGCAAGCCAAAGCCGCATTATGATGATGACCCATGTACGATGCCCGATTAAATAAAGATTAACGACGTATCCCCTGTTAGGTCTAGGCTTTCAACATTTTTCGTTTGAAGAGCAGATTATTCTCCCTCAACAACTTGAATAGAAATCACTCTCAAATTTACTAAAATGCGTTCAGGACTGCTGAATAAGGAAAATTCACTTCCAGAAGCTGATTTAACTTAACTCATTCAAATTGTGATTATTGTTTGAAGATATGATGCCGAACCATATAGCGCTAACAAAAAAAGAATATTGTTTAGGTGATCAATCGAATTAGACTGTAATTATTTTTATACTCAGCTCTAAATCAGACACGTCTTAAAACCTTTGAGTAATTGCAAAAAAAGACTCGACCTTAAAAGGCCGAGTCAGGTTATAGTCAAATATTGAGCATTTTTTATGAAAGATTTAATTTTTGAATACCATTTCTACCTGGGAAATCCTTTGCTAAAGATCGAGCATTAGGCATTTTTAACCATAATCTTAATAATTTTCTTCGCTTTGAGATGTCTTCATCATCTATAAATGATGATCGTGAATGCATTACACAATAGTTATTACAGAACTGCATATCACCCGGTTCAAGCATCATATCTAGTCTGAGATCAGGATCTTGTATGTACTGATCGAAAATATCAAGTGCATCGACTTGAACTTTGGATAAAGGTATTCCTTTTCGCTCATGCCCAAGCTCAATATAAGCTCTTAAATAGCGACAGCTTAATTTGTTTTCATAATAACTAAAAATTGGTGTCAAGGTAGGTTCTAGATCTCCCAAATGATCACAATATGTTGGATGATAATAATAACCAAGATATTCAGGATAATTTTCTAAAATTCTATTGTAGACTGTGGCAGCACTGACGAGACTACTCAATCCTCCACTCTTTGCTTTTCTAATTGATAGCAATCCAACTACGTCAGATAAGTCAGTGTGGTAAGGGAGATATGCGTTTGTTTCATAAACTCGCGTTGATTTGTTGTTAAGATCACCAACGTTTTCTACTTTACCCAATAAATCGCCTTTAGGATTTTGGGTAACGGGTTGACCCATATACATGCCTATTAAATAGTAAATAATCGCCAATTGGCGTTCACTAAATTTAGAGACATCCAAACCTTTTAATAGAAAGAAACCATATCCATTCTCAAGCTCATCGGCATATTTTTTAAATTCAGATAAAACTTGTGGATTATTAATCGTTAAATGCGTGTTATTCAATTGATCAATTTCTAGATCTTGTTGTTCTATCAATTGCAAATTTTGGCTTAATTCATGAAGCATTTCTTCGCTTAAATAATAAGTCCAATCTGTCTGATTTTTTAGGTCTTTGCCCACCCATGCCGACTTATGACTGATTTTCTCTTTTAATATCGTATTCATCGCAATCTATCCCTGAACTAGTGTTTGTTTTCCTGCATTTTTCGAACCATTGCATTAAAAAATTTATCTGCGAAAGCACTTTCTTGAATTAACATTTGAGTTAAGTCTGCACACTTCTGTTTTACGATATGATCTAATTCAACATCGTCACCACGCATTGAATCCGCTTGGCATTGTATTTCTGCGGCTCGTTGAACTGTCCAGAGTAGGAAAAAAGCTTTTTCAATCGTACTCTCTCCCACAGCTACACCATGATTTCTAAGTACCAGAATGTGATGATCACCTAAACTTTTGATCATTCTTTGTTTTTCTTCTTCGAATAGAGTAATGCCTTCAAAGGCGTGATAACCTACCCGCCCATATAACTGCGCACCATAAAAATTGTCATTTTTAAAGCCATCTTTCTTTTGTGCAATAGCACTGATTGGTGTGGTATGTGTATGTATTAAACATCGAATATCATCACGAGCACCATGAACAGCACTATGTAAAGCAAATCCTGCAGGATTGGCATCATATTCAGAATGAATCACTTTATTACCGTTTAAATCTACTTTTAATAAATTTTCGGGTGTGATTTCCGTATAGTTCAAGCCGAAAGGATTTACTAAATAATAGTGTTCAGCTCCTGGTAAGCGCGCTGAGACATGATTAAAAATTGTTTCCGTCCAACCAAAATAATCAATAAGGTGATAACAATTCGCTAATTTAACTCTGAGCGCCCATTCAGCTTCAGAGACATTCAATACATTATTTTTCATCTTCATTATTCCTTGTTCTGGCTTGTTCGCTTAAATAGACCGTTAATTCATATATAAGTTTGGATGTCGGCATCGGACATTCATAAGCATCTGCCAATTCAAATACAGCTTCTGCTATGGGTGCTAACTCTAAAGGGCGACGATTTTTGTAGTCATGCCACATTGATGTATATGTTTCCCCCATCTCTGAACCTAACTTTAAAAATGTGTTTGGGTCGATATTGATACGAGCGCCATAGCAAGCCGCAACAGCTCGAACTTCATATAAAATTTGTTGAGTAATTCGAATTAAATTTTGATCAGCATAAATTTTACTTAGCGGAGCATCAGCCACAACCGATAATGGATTGGAGCTCAAGTTAGCCATAACCTTGGTCCAAATTTGATCTCGGATGTTTTCTACGGGTCGTGCTTCAATACTTGTATTTTCAAACAATTCAACAAGCGCATCTAATCGTTCAGTCATTTGATGACTCGGCTCACCAAAGATCAACAAATACGGATTGTCTGATTTGACCTCATTTTCATTGACACTTTGCGCTGTAATAAATACAACAGCGCCAATTAAATGTTCTAATGGAAAATGGTCATTTAAAACGCCCTGTTGATCTAAACAATTTATCCTTGAATTTTTAGAGTTATTCTCTAAACCGTAAAAATACCAAAAGGGTATTCCATTCATTAACGGGACAATGACTGTCGCGTTATGCATATAACGCTTCAGCTGAGTTGAAATTTCATATAAAGCGTTAAACTTCGTTGCTATAAAGATAAAATCTTGTTTTTCAATGCATTCTTCTGTATCCACAATTCGAGATGGATGTACTTGGAATTCACCCAGTACATCTTTTAAGTGAATCCCTTTTTGCTTTAGCGTTTCGACTTTTTCCCCTCGCGCGAGAACAGTGACTTGGTGTCCTGCTAGCGTTAATCTAGCAGCAACTACACAGCCTATGGCTCCAGCACCATATACCAAAATTTTTTTTGACATCCATTCAAATCCCTGAAAAGCGTATGAGTAGTTATGTTCTAAATAGCTAATACGTCTTGATGCTTACTATTAATTCCTAAGTAACTTTCGATGATTCTTGGATCTTCAACTAAATCAGAGCCCCTTCCTTCCATTGAAAGCTCTCCCATTTCTAAGACATAAGCATAATCTGCAAGTTTTAAAGCAGCTCTAGCATTCTGCTCAACTAACAAGATAGACACGCCATGTCCTCTTAATTGGTCAATCACCTTAAAAATTTCTCGGGTGATGAGTGGCGCTAATCCCAAACTCGGCTCGTCTAGCATCAACAATTTAGGTTTAGCCATGAGTGCACGACCCACTGCAAGCATTTGTCGTTCACCACCAGAAAGTGTTCCTGCTTGCTGTGATCGTCTTTCTTTCAAACGAGGAAAAATGTCATACACTTCATCTAAAGTGCTCAAAATCTCTTTGTCTCTTTGGCGATAGCGTTGAAAAGCGCCAAGCATAAGATTGTCTTCAATAGACATTGTTCCAAATAACTCTCGTTTTTCAGGCACTAATCCAAGCCCACGAATGACCATTTGCTCAACCTGTGGACATTGCTCCACATGTCCATCGAAATCGACGTGTCCTTTAGAACCCAGCACCCCCATAATTGCAGACAATAAAGTTGTTTTACCCGCACCATTTGGACCAACAACAGAAACAATTTGGCCTTGATTAACACGCATATTAAAATTTGAAAGCGCTTCGACTTTTCCGTAAGCAACACTCAAATTATTTACTTCTAGCAGAGGCGTGCCCTCTTGATTTCCAAGCATTGTGATCATGCAGCACCTCCTAAATAAGCTTCCAATACAGCTTCATTTTTTTGAATTTCTTCTGGTAATCCTTCAGCAATTTTTTGACCGAACTCCATGACCACAATTCGGTCTGCGAGATTCATGACAAAGTCCATATCATGCTCGACCAAGAGAATTGCCATACCTTCAGCACGTAATTTAGATAGAAGTTCAGCTAAGGCTTGTTTCTCTTTAAATCTTAATCCTGCTGCGGGCTCATCAAGTAGTAATAAGCTTGGGTTCGCACATAAAGCACGTGCAATTTCTAAAATACGTTGCTGCCCGAGTGCTAAACTGCCAGCTTCGACATACAAATATTCTCCAAGCCCTACACGTTCTAGTTGATATTTAGCCTCATTGAGAAGTTCATTTTCTTCAACTCGATCAAGAAGTAACATGGATGAGATGACACTTTTTTCTCCGCGCAAATGTGCACCTATGGCTGTATTTTCTAATACAGTCATTTCAGGCAATATTTTTACGTGTTGGAATGTGCGACTTAATCCTAATTTGGCAATTTCTCTGGATGGTATGCCATTTATTTTTTTACCTTTAAATAAAACTTCACCACTTGTTGGAACATCTACACCTGATATTTGATTGAACATGGTACTTTTACCAGCACCATTCGGACCAATTAAAGCGAGAACCTCTCCAGCGTGAATTTTCAGATTCATTTCATTGTTCGCAACCAAGCCACCAAATTTTTTCGTGATGTTCTTCGCATCTAATATCAATTCACCCTTGTTGATTTGATTTTCTACTTTGTCCATTTGAGGAATGGGGTGGATTGAAGGATATAAATCTACAGGCTTATATTTATTTGGGATCAACTTAGTAATAAATGACCAAATCCCTGATGGTGCTTTTTGCATCAATACAACAATGATTAATCCAAATACGATTGTTTCATAATGACCTTGTCCGCCAAAAATAATAGGCAAAGCGTCTTGCAACCATTGGCGTACCATGGTGAATATGCCTGCACCTAATATTGCACCCCAAATACTACCGACACCGCCTAACAACGCCATAAACAAGTAGTCGATACCCATTTGGAGTCCAAAAGGTGTCGGGTTAATAAAAGTTTGCGTGTGTGCATAAAGCCACCCTGAAATTGATGCAAAAATTGCAGCAATCACAAAGATGATCATTTTTGCTCTAAACGTATTTACTCCCATAGACTCAGCCATTACTTGTCCGCCTTTCAAAGCACGGATTGCTCGCCCCTCTCGAGAATTTAAAAGATTTTTTGTCAAAATAATGGCAATAAATACAATGAGCCAAATGAGGTAGAACATTTTGTTGCCGTTATCAAAGGCAAATCCTGCGATAGAAATAGATGGAATATTCGAAATTCCAGAATGCCCACCTAAAGTTTCAATGGTCGAAAAGAAATAATAAAGTGAAATGCCCCAAGCGATCGTACCTAAAGGCAGATAATGCCCTGAAAGTTTAAGTGTTAAGCCACCCACCAAAATCGCAGATGCGACTGTAATGACTATTCCGAGCAGAAGTCCAAACCAAGGATTACCACCTGTCCATGCGAGGAAACTTGGTAATTGTTCAGTCACAGTTAAGTAAGCAGTTGCGTATGCGCCAATTCCAACTAAGGCTGCTTGACCAAATGTAGTCATGCCTCCAACGCCTGTCACCAATACAAGACCTAACACGACTAATGCATTTAGACCAATATAGTTCAATAACGTGACTTGATAGGTCGGTAAAAAAAATGGGCTGATGAATACAATTAGCGCAAATATAAAGAAATAAGTTTTTGATTTCATTCTTCATCCTCCTCAACATGACGAGTTGTGAGTGATTTCCAAAGTAAGAAAGGAATAATTAATGTAAAGACGATGATTTCTTTGTAATCACTTGCCCAAAACATGGAGAAAGACTCAATAACACCAACAATCACGGCACCAATTGCTGCGACTGGGAAGCTGATTAGTCCTCCAATGATTGCCCCTACAAATCCCTTCAGACTTAAAATAAATCCTGAGTCGTAATACAGGGTTGTGATCGGTGCAATTAAAATGCCTGATAAGGTTCCGATAAATGTAGCTAAAACAAAAGTCAGTTTGCCCGCAAAGATTGGAGAAATACCCATGAGCTGTGCACCGATTCGATTGACAGCGGTTGCATGCAAAGCCTTGCCATAGAGTGTTTTTTCAAAGAAATACCAAAGCACTAAAATCATCACAAAGAATGAAGCGATAATGATCAAAGTTTGACTACTTAAAACAAGAGTTCCAATCTCAAAGCTTTTGTCACTAAACGGTTGTGTTTGAGCACCATTTGGACCGAATATCACGAGTCCTAAACCGACTAATGCCACATGAACCGCTATCGACACTATCAATAAGACTAAAGGTTTGGCTGCCACTAAAGGTTGAAAAAAAGTGCGATACATTTGAGGACCAAGCGGTGTAATCACAGCCAAAGTCAATAAAACTTGAATTGGCATTGGAAGCGTCGCTAAAGGTAGTGTGTACATCGCGATAACGATCAAAGAAATATAAATTATTGATGCAATAAAAATTTTGATATTAAATATTTGATTTTTAAAAAATTTAGCGTATAAATCCAGACTTGTATTGACAATAAAAAACGCAACGACCAGCCAAACTATTAAGCTTGGAATACCTGCTTGAATGGATGCCAAAGTCAATGCACCAAACACAGCAAATTCACCCAATGGAATAAGTAATATCCGAGTGACAGTAAAAACTAAAATGATACAAAGCGCTAATAATGCATAAATAGCACCACTGGTAATACCATCCTGCCCCAAAATTAACGCGATATTTAAATCCATAACATCTTCCTACCCTTTTTTGAGGATGAATTTACCTAGAGCGATATATGCATATCGCTCTGAGTTCATTTATGAAAAGCTAAATTTACTTCAGTAGTTTCCACTGACCATTTTTAACAATGATCATTTCACGCCCACGCTTGTCAAATCCACTATGATCAGATGGGCTCATGTTATACACGCCTTGAGTTCCTGCGACTTCTTTTGTAGATTCCAATGCATCACGTAGAGCTTCACGGAATTGCACGGTGCCAGGCTTTGCTTTTTTCAAAGCAGTCGGTACAGCTTTTTCAAGCAAAATACCTGCGTCATACACATTTGCCCCGAAGGTTGCAGGTGTTTGTTTATATTTTGCTTTATAATCATTGATATATTTAGTAGCAATTTTCTTAGAAGGATGTGTATTAGATACTTCATTTAAAACAAGCATTAAACTGGCAGCTAAAATCGTATTTTCTACTTTCTTGCCACCCATTTTTAAATATTGATCTAAAGCCGCACCATGCGTTTGATAAATTTGCCCTCGATAGCCTCGATCATATAAAGCAGTTTGTGGGGGCACTGCTGAACTGCCTGGTGCTGCAACTAGAATTGCCTGTGGTTTTTTACTTATGAGTTTTAACGCTTGACCAGTTAGAGAGGTGTCTTGACGTTGAAATGATTCTTGAGCAACGATTTTAATCCCATTTTTCTTTGCTAAATTCGCTAAGACTTTTCCCCAGTTTTCTCCGTACGGATCAGCAGTACCGATAAATCCTAGAGTTGTAATTTTTCGCTTCACCATATCTTGCACAAGCGCTTCTGCGATGATTTCATCATTCTGAGTGGTCTTAAACACCCATTTTTTTTGATCCGTCATTGGCATGACTATCGTAGAAGTTCCAACCGGTGCAAGAAGAGGTACTTTCGCTTTAGCAATCGTCCCAATCACAGCAGAAGCATTTGGTGAACCAGAAGGACCAATGATTGCATCAACTTTGTTTTCTTTAATTAGTTTCTCGACAGCTTTGACAGATGCTGTAGGATCACTCGCATCATCAAGAGAAATATATCGAACATTCTCATTACCAATTTTTTTAGGTAATAAAGCAACTGTATTTTTTTGTGGTATACCTACCATTGCTACAGGTCCGGATGATGATGTCACAACTCCAATCGTGATATCAGCTTGAGCATAAGTGGCAATTGCGATTAAGCTTGTTGATAATAATAATTTTTTAAACATCATATAATCTCCAGTTTGTCCATTAACTGTTTATGTAATTAGAATTTATAGCTATATGTAGTAATGATTCGATTTTCAACAAAATCATTACCATTGGTTGTTCCTGCACCATATTTAGTAGTCGTGTCGATATACCTCCATTCTATACCCAACCCTTTAAAAGACCCTTCTGGAACGGTGTAGCCGACAATGAAATTAGCTTCAGTTTCTTTATTATCTGGTAGGCCATTACGCTCTATGTTCGTACCATATAAATAACGCAAAGTCGTTCTTAAACCCGGCAAACCAACATTTTTAAAGTCATAAGAATAAAGTGCATGATAAGTAAGTTCTTCAGGTTTGATGAAACCTAAAGTTGACCAAGTATGTAGGAAAGGTTGAGGAGCGAATCCATCAAATGTTGGAAAATTGGTATCCCCGGAATTTTTTTGAACACCTGCAGCAAAACTATGTGAGCCATTTTGAATGTTGGCCTGAACGCCAAATGTTTTGCTATCTATGTTTCCATAGTATTTGTCACCAGCTTCACTGTTATGGAAATAACGTGCATCTAATTTGATTTTAGAGTCGCCAATTTGAGTGTTATATGCTGCATTTAAATAATGTTGGTTATAAATATCTTCGAGCTGACCAAACCAGTAAGAGCCTGAAATTTTAGGGCTAAAATTATAGTCTAAACCAACATAACTTAAACCATTACTTTCTATTCTTGCTTTACCTGGTGCAAACAAGCTTAGTTTTTCAAATTCATCATCATTACGCGCGTTTATATGAGTGATTCTTCCAGCTGAAAATTTTAAATTTTGAATCGCTTTCGTTTCAAATGCCGCACCAGCATATGTTGTCACCAACTGACGTGAATCATCAATAAATGCAACAGGTGTTCTTGGCGAAAGTTCCCCAACTAATAGCTCAGAATCTTTATATTTCAGCTTTAAGGTTGCACCAAATTTATTATAACTACGTTCTTGCTCATTTTTTATGGGATCAAATGGTAAGATCGAATCAGACCTTTCAGCATTATGATTTGATAATCTTAGTGCGTAACTTGAAGTCACGTCAAAACCCACCTGAACGGGTGTATTGGTATAACCTGAACTAAACTTTAGACCTAATGCTTGTGACCAACTACCAACATCAGGCTGTGTTGTGTTATTTCGATCAATAAAGAAATTTCTTAAATTTATTGTCGTTTGACTATCTTTTACCAAGTCCGCATAAACTGCTGTATTACAGCAAATTGCTAGTATTGCAAATGTAGGTAACTTTTTCACTCAACTTCCCCTTAGTTTTTTACTGATTTTCTCACTCAACCCTGTTTAATTTTTTCTATTCAGCTATATGAAATTTCATATATTCAACCCAATTCTTTTCCAATTCCATAGAAAATTCAATTTTCTTTTAAGTATATTTATATACCTTAATTAATAATTAAATCCCTTTTAAATCTTTATAGATTGAAAAAAAGGCCAAATGTTCTAACATTTAGCCCAATTTGATTTAATGAATACCCGCAATATCTTTTAGAATGGTGATAAAAGTATTCTTTTCTTGGTCACTGTATTTTGCAAATACTTCATTTTGATGCTCATCAGCTATATCAAATAAATAATGTGCGGTTTTTTTACCTTTATCCGTTAATTGGTAGAATTCTTCTGTTTCGACTAGTAGCTCATCTTTCTTAAGGATTTCCGCTGCTCTTTCTATTTCTCGCATAGGCATTGCTATATCACGTGGCAAATCATCTTTGCATGAACTTGCACCACTGCCTAGCACTAAAAGCATTCGAGCTTCACTCGTTCTAAAACCTGTGACTAATTGCTTTGGGATGTAATCATTTTGATAAAACTTGAATGCTCGACTCATGAGATAGGCAACATTATTATATAAGTTACCTTGATATAGTTGACCCAAATCATCAGTTTGGACCGGATTTGAATCTTTAATTCTTAACATTGGGTGTGGTGTTACTGCTGAGTACGCACCCTGGTGATATACTAATGGACTACGACCTTCATCTTGAAAATTAACGACCTTTCCAATAATAATCCAGTGATCCCCGCCTTCTACAATTTGAAATAATTCACATTCAAAAACAGCAGAGCAATTTTCCAGAACTGGAGCATTACCTACACCTAAACGGTAGTTTGCTCCTTCGAATTTATCAATATTGCGTTTAGCAAATTTATTCGATACCTCGATTTGTGATCCAGATAAAATATTGACTGCAAAATGACTAGAGTTTTTAAAAACTTCAAAACTGGTCGATTTTTTATCAATACTCCACAAGATTAAAGGTGGGTCTAATGAAACTGAGTTAAAACTATTGGCAGTTACACCCACTTTTTCACCTTGCGCATTTTGCGCTGTAATAATAGTAACCCCAGTTGCAAAATTACCGAGTGCTCTGCGGAATTTCATCGGATCAATAGCTTGTTCTTCCGATTTTTGATAACTATTCATTCCCTTCTCCTGAATCCCAAAATGACCTTCCATGATGGCAATTCAACTATTAAATATCTAAAACTAATCTTGGTGTTTTTGATCGAGAACAGCACACTAAAATCTGCTCATTACTTTCTTTTTCTTCGTCAGTAAAGTAGACGTCTCGATGATCGGGTTCACCTTCAAGTACATCACACATACACGTTCCACAAACGCCCTGTTCGCACGATAACTCGACTTTAATCCCTTCTCGCGCTAAAGCTTGCAGAATAGTTTCCTCTGGAGCTACTTGAATCGTTTTACCACTTTGTTGTGCAACAACTTCAAAACTAGCGCCACCTAAATCAATATCTACCTGAAAATATTCTTTATGTAATTGATCGGAACTAAAACCCTTAGACTCAGCAAGATTAATAATCCAATCCATAAATCCATTAGGACCACAGGTATATAAATGTGAATCTTTGGCAATATCTTTCATTGCGTGATCAAAAAATTCACGATGATTTGCACCATCATCTTTAAAATGGAAAGTTGTATAACTCGCTAAGGGACCTTGCTTGATTTCATCTACAAATGCAGCGGTTTGTTTAGAGGCTGCACAATAATGCAATTCAAATGACTTATTCTTATTCAATAAATCATAAGCCATGGTAATTAACGGTGTAATCCCAATACCACCACCAACTAAAACGCTGTGAGATGCATCTAACAATGGGAACAAATTTTTAGGATGGCTGACTTGTAGTTGCATCCCTTCAGAGATGTCATTAAACGCCGACAGTGATCCCCCTCTTGATGCTTCGTCTTTTAAGATCCCTAATCGAAAAACACCTTTTAAACTAGGATCTTGACATAGAGAATACTGACGGATTAACCCATTAGGCAGGAATAGATCGATATGTGATCCAGCTTCAATTTCAGGTAATGGAGACTCAGTTGCTGAAATTAAATCTAATACAACAACATTTTCCGCTTCTACTGATCTTTTATTTACTATTACGGAGTATTTTTCGTTCATAGTTTTCCCCTTTATGACTAAGCCAATGCTTAGCGCATAAATAGTCCTCCGTTAATATCCCATGTTGCTCCTGTCACAAAAGCTGCTTGTGGGGATGCTAACAAAGCACAAGTTTCAGCGATAAAACTCATACTGCCTAAAGCCTTAACAGGAATGTTATTGATAAACGCTTCCATTTTTTCATCTGAAACAACGCTGTGTACTATTGGAGACTCCATTGGTCCTGGTGCTACGGCATTTACCGTCACACCTTTAGCGGCAAATTCTTTTGCAAAAATTTTAGTCAAAGTTACGATTGCCCCTTTTGAAGCTGCATAATGCGCTCCCGTTGCAGTACCACCATTCTGACCAGCCAATGAAGCCATATTGATAATTCGACCAAATCCTTTAGATGCCATATATTGACCAATAATTTGGCATGACTGAAATGTTCCTCGTTGGTTGACTTGTGTCACCCAATCAAAATCACTCGCAGTGATTTCAAGGACAGGAGTTGCTTTAGTTACTGTGGCGTTATTGATTAAAACATCCAACTTGTTGAAATGAGTTTCAATCCAACTCACTGCTTCTCTAAAGTCCTGCTCTACTGATATATCCAGTTTTAAGGGATACATTTGCGATGGATACTGACTCGCAGCTTTAGCACTTTCCGCTTTTTCTAAGGTACTTGCAGTTAAAATAACTTGATGCCCTTGTTCAGCAAAATATTCAGCAATCACATTACCTAAACCTGAGGCAGCACCAGTAACCAAAACAACTTGTGACATGGTCACCTCCTATAGAATGTAACTGATACCAGCTAAGGTATCTGTCGAATTGACTAGATTGATAATTTTACGGTCTATTTTGAGTTCGCCATTCTCTTGACGTAGTAGCTCATAAATCACATCAGCAGTGTAATGACGTAAATTTTCTTTGCGGAACTCTCTTAAATTTTGTGCACAGCGTAAAATTATCTTGTGATCAGTTTCTTCAATAATTCGCACACGTGACAGGCTACGAACAGTATTGGCCTTGGGAGCTGTCGAGATTGCTTCACCATTTTCTAAACGCTCTACACGTAATTGACGCATGTGGTGATTGTCATATGCATAGTTCAAATGGTTTTCGTAATCTGTCAATGATGGATCAATTGGAATGATGTATTTGCCATTTTCATTCCATAAATTTAACCATGCTTGATACTCTGAATGATCTAACATGTCAGCTTCAGCCCAAATGAATGCTGTTACTTCGTTCAAAAGATTTAAATTAATTTTCATGCTCTTCCCCTTAAGCCGTCATCAACTTTTTCCATTGTTGGTAAGCGCCACGCATGCCTGTTTCAGCACTCACGTCACTCTTCAGACCATCTTCAGTTTTGACTTCTCCTGGTAATCCACGGTTCAACATGATCCAAAGTTCATTGCCCGCATTTGCACCATGCTGTACACGCTCCCAAGCTTCCGCATCATCTGGCGTACCAAAACCGAAAGGACCTTGGAAATGTTCATGTAGACGTAGGCGATATTGGTTGGCAATTTGTGGTCCACCATCCATCGTAATCACTGAGTGGTGAATTTCAGTTTTATCTACCGCTAATGGTTGCATTACACGGAAGAACGCCATAGAACATGCAATGTTAGGGAAAATATTTAAGTTAAAGCCCGAACCACCGACAGCACGGCAAATTCGACGAACTTCAAGTTCCTCATGACCTTCTTCACGTAGCGCTTGGGCAAGTTCTTCAAAACGCTCTTGGATTGGTCGCTCCATCAACTCTTCATCAAGATCTACCAGTTCTGGAATCATCACCATCACGCTGTGACCATTTCCTAGATCTTCAACATAGCCTGGTTGGTTTTCAAAGTTGAAAAGCTCTTCTGTTTTTTCGTCTACAGAACTTAAGAAAGATTTATGAACTAATGGGAAATGATATGCGTCAGTTGTATTTTCCAACTGAATTTTCCAGTTACCTGGGAATGTAAAACGATGTTCACCTAATACTTTGACTGGATAACCTGCGCCTTGCTTCATGAATAGATCAATCCACTTTTTCGCAGCACCTAAAAAGTCTTCTAATGGCTCAATATCGTCTTTGAAGGTCGCAAAGATCATGCCGTTATATTCTTCTACACGTAGGCTGATCAGTGGAAATTCAGATTTATCTAAACATTCGCCATAACTTTCAGGTGAAGGAACGCCACGCAATGTACCATCCAAAGCGTAACTCCAACCATGATATGGACATACAAAGCTATTTGTTTTGCCTTTTTTATGCTCACAAACTGTAGCAGCACGATGGCGACAGCGGTTGAGTAAGACGTGGACTTTTTTCTTACGATCTCGTACAGCAACTACAGGTTGTTTACCAATATTAATCGTTTTATAACTACCAGCATCTGGAATTTCACTTGCATGAGCAACCCAAACCCAAGTGCTGTAGAAAATTTTTTCCATTTCATCTTCAAAGATTTGTGCATCTTTATATAAAGAGGTATGCACTCGGTCACTTTGAACTAATTCATTGTAATCAATTTCAATATTTTGAACTGGTATTGCACTATTCATCATGTATTCCCTTATAACTGTTTATGCAACTCAACCGACTTAATTTGATTGCGGTACTGGTAACTCATCATCACTGGTCCAATGCGTTACTGGTCGACTGAAAATATTTTCTGTTTGGAAGTGTTTGATTTTCCAAATGCCATTATTTTGTTGCTTAAAACGGATTGTCAGTTTGGCTGCATTCAAGTGGCTTGCACTCGTTTTGAAAGTTGATGTTTGCAACATCAACCAGTGACCAACAGCCACATCACCATCAATATAAATTTGTTCAGAATTCACAAAATGTGCATTCATAACAAAATGCGAGTCCTTCAGCGTGTATGTTTTAAACATGTCATATACTGCCTGCCAAGACTCAAGCCGACCAAATGACTGGGCGTATTTTTTCCCTACCCCCTCCCAAATACACTCAGGATCAAATAAATCCATCAGCGCTTCTAAATTTGTGTTTTGATTAAGTTCATCACAAATTTCCATATAGCGATTTAGGCAATTACGAATTTGATTCTGCGCTTCCAACTGTTGAAGACGTTGAAGAATGCTTTTGAGTTCATTAGAGTCGACCATATCGATATCCTTATCGTTGAATAATTAATTCACGACCAACTCTTGCTTCAACTTTGCAATACTTCCAAAGTTTATATGGACCTTCTCCGACCACAGTCGTACGGAATAAGTTACATGCAGCATGAACTGTCTCAATATCAGGTACATCAGCCAATAAATAGGTTGTCCAAGGCCACCCCGTACTTGCACCTACCATGCTTTGATCATCATCTAAGTTGCCGTATACATGCACGCCAGGTAAATCATGGATACCATTCCACATTTCACCAAATGCTGCCCATACTGCTTTTGCTTCTGCTGGCTCTGCATCAAAGAAGTTTTGGTTAATCCCCATACAGAACAATACGCGTAATGATTTTTTAGCTTCCATTTCGATTTCCTTCTTTTCGGTCATTTATAAATATCCAGGTGTCGGATTAAGCCCAAAGCTCATCGCACCAGCATTTTGTAAAGTTGCATCACCCATAAATGCATGCTGTGTCACGACATTCGTGTCATTCACAAAGCGACTAAATGGATGGTTGGTATAAATGGCAGTCATCCCAGCTAACATTTGCATTTTGCGGGTGACCTTTGCACAGACTCTTGCCGCATGTGTACAAGATAGACGCATATCACTAATTAAATGTGGCTCAGGTTTTCGCCCGTTGAGTACTTCTTCCCATACAATATCCATGGTGTTGTAGAACCATGTTCTTGCAGCTAGGAACTCAGCTTCAGCTTTCGCAAATTCGTACTGAGTGATAGGTCGATTAGCAATTTCTGCACCTCCAGTAATCGACGACTTACCTGGAGCTAATTTTCTAAATTCTTCCAATGACGCCGAGGCTACGCCAATTCCGACTACGGTGAGGACTTGAGTCGCCAAAGAGAGGGATGGATATTTGAAAAATGGTTCGCTGAGTTTAGATGGCTCACCCCGAACAAAAGTCCAATGCTCAGGTACAAGTACATTATCGACAATGAGATCGTGACTACCTGTGCCTTTTAAACCTACTGTATCCCACGTCATTTCAATTTGTGCTTTATGCGCTGGTAAAACAGCCATACGTGGTAAGCCATGAGATTCATTATCTTTGATCGGAGCAATGCCTACACCAACGATATCTGCACCTTTACAACCACTTGAGAATTTCCAACGGCCTTTTACAACTAAACCCTCATCGGTCACTTGAGCAGCTTGCGGTGGAAAAATTCCACCAGCAAAAACGATATCTGGACCATTTTTATAAAGTTCGGAAAGTGTCTCTTCAGGTAAACTCCCAAGATAAGCTGGGCTCATACCAAAACTTGCAACCCAACCTACTGATCCATCTGCTTTAGAGAGCCTTTCAATAAGTTCACAAAACGTACGCGGTGAAACCTCATCACCACCGAAACGTTTAGGAACTAAAGCACGATATACCCCAATTGATTTCAGTTTTTGAATAATGTCTTGACTCACGTATGCTTGTTCGTCAAATTCACCTGAACACGCTCGCTGTCTAATCTCTTGACATAATTCTTCAAGATCAATCAAGCTCTCTGTTTGATCTTTGGCTAAATTGCTCATTTGCCACCTCCTTGTGAATGCTTCGTAATATCGACAATGTGTTGTGCAATAGCACACAATTTTTCATCTTCACCATGCTTAGCAATTAATTGCATACCTACAGGTAAGCCATTTGATGTTTCATATGGAATCGTAAGCGCTGGATGGCCCGATAGATTGAATGGTCGCACGAGCTTAGTTAAATTGAGGAAAGCAACAGTATTTTCAGCTTCGTCTAATTTAGGTGGAAATTGAGGTAGTGTCGGCAGTATCAAAACATCAACATTGTTGAGTAAATCATTGATCTGCTCTGTGAATTGAGTTCTTATTAATTCAGCATTTTCTACATCTTTTTGAGTGGTTTCAGATGCTTTTAATAAACGCTGCTGAACATCATTGGCTAGAAGTCCAGTTTGAGTAAGATCATGATATGCACCCCAAGTTTCGTAATTAATGATCGACATACCTGCTTGATATGCTTCATCAATATTGTCTATGAATAGATTTTTTTGAGGTAAATCAATTTTTGTTAACTCAGCATCTAAGACACGCCAAATTTCAGATTCCGCTTCGACACGTAATATTCCTAATTGAATCTGCTGTAGATCGATTTGGATTTCTTTAAATGTAGGATCAATGATCTGCATAGCAAGAATCAGATTTTTGATATCTGATGCGAATGGTCCGACGCAGTCTAAAGTGGTATCTTTTGGCCAAACACCATCACGACTTACACGACCAAATGAAGGTTTTAATCCATACACTCCACAGCAAGCGGCTGGCATACGAATTGAGCCACCTGTATCCGTACCAATACTGAAGTCCGCTATATCTGCCGCAATAGCTGCAGCCGAACCACTGGAAGAGCCTCCAGGAATAAGTTGCGGATATTTAACATTTAAAGGTGTTCCGAAGTTTTTGTTTATTCCAGTTATACCGAATGCGAGTTCATGAAGATGAGTTTTTCCAATAATTTTGCAATCACTGCTGAGTATATTTTTTATAATTTCAGCATGTGAAAATGCAGGGCATGCTCCACTGCGCGCCTGAGTTCCAAGTGTCGTCACTTCATTTTGTATATCAATTGAGTCTTTAACCACGACTCTAATTTTTCCATCTCCTAAAGAGAGACTTCTAGATATAATATTCAATTCACTTTTCCATGTATTTTTATACTCAACATCAATATCTGAAAAATTAATGTATTTGTCAAGTTATTTTGAAATAAAATAATCTTTGTCTTTTTTCTTGTATAATCAATTATATTTTTTTAAGTTTAATTGCTGCTCATGTTAAAAAATTTTGAAAATTATTTGCCAAATAACGATCCCAAAAGTTTGGAAAATTTCCCATTTTTTTGGATATCTCAAGTTAATGGTAAGTATTCCCAATTGATTGATAAATCTTTAAAAAAAATCGGTCTCGATAATACAAAAAGAAAAATCATTTTGAGTACAAATGCTCTCGGTGAAGCGAATATCACTGAAATAGCTAATTTAGCAACAATCAAATTAACAACTGCAACTAAAGCAATCTATAGATTAGTCGAAGAAGGGATAGTTGAAGTTTTCTCATCCCCTCATGATGAAAGGATTTCTATGGTGAAGCTCACTGAAAAAGGATATGGTCTTGTGGATGAAATTAATCAGATCAATCGTGTTACTTTAGCTGGTATATTAAATTCTTTTGATGAGCAAGAACTTGAGTCACTAAATTTACAATTAAAGAAAATATTCAATTTAATGCCAAATAGGTAAAAAGACTAAAATCTTTTTACCTACTAACGCTTATTTCATAATTTCATATTGTGGAATAAGCTGATTAAATCGCAAATTTTCAGCGAATTTTGATATGACATTTAGTTTATATTGATAAATATCCATACTTTCATATTTGTAAAAACCTGATAGTTCTCTAATGCCATTTCTATTTTCGCGCATATTTTTTTTGATAATATCAGGGGCTTTGTAACGCTCACCAAGTTCTTCTCTCAAATACTCTGAAGCATGATACAGAATATCTCCTCCTCCCCAATCGATAAACTCTAACATTCCTAACACTGAAAAACGCAAACCAAAACCTGTACGAATCGCTTTATCAATATCCTCAGCACTTGCTACGTTTTCTTCAACCATTCTCGCTGCTTCATTCATTGCTAATGCTTGAATTCTTGGAACAATGTATCCAGCAACTGCATTACAAATCACTGGGACTTTACCAATTGCCTCAAGTAATGTTTTTAGTTTTTCTACTGCTATATCAGCAGTATGCTCCGATCGGCTTAGCTCAACTAAAGGCATTAAATACCCAGGATTAAGCCAATGCGCATTAACAATACGTTCTGGATGAGAAATTAATTTTGCTATATCAGTGACCAAAAAGGTCGAAGTCGTTGATGCTACAATACAGTTTTTAGAAATTAAGGGTTCTAACCACCGAAAACAATGTTGTTTATGAGTCATTATTTCAGGTACACCTTCAATAATTAATTCACAATTTTTCCAATCAATAGTTTGATTATCTTTGAAATAGAAATGAATTCTTTCTTTTAATACTTTACATTGATCATTCACTAACATCCCGATATGTTCTAAGAGATGCAACTCTTGTTCGAGGCTGTCATTCCATTTTTGCAGAAATTCATTTTTTTCTGCTGGGTTTCGATCTTTTACATCTACAAGTGCAATCTCAATTCCTGCATATGCGAATGCGATCGCAATCGCATTACCCATTCTGCCTGCACCTACAATAATAATATTTTTAATCATGCAGATTGCTCTCCGGAGTTCAACAGGTGTTTTAATTGTTGCTGTGTTAAATCAAATAACCCTAAATTTTCAAGAGTGCGACCCTCACTATACAAATCCCTACCAGTAATTGATGATGCGATATTCAGAAGCCCTTCAGCAATCGGCGTTTTGACTCCAACATACTTACCAACCGATACAATAAATGACAGGCCTAATCGTGTGTCTTCGAGCATATACCTATGGGAATGTAAATCTATTTTCTCGCGCCAATCGCCACTGTCAGTCAACTTACCATGTGCCCCCCTACCATACATCCACTCATCTCCTTCACCCTCTTTATTGTAGTGATCTGCGAGTGGGAAATGCTGTTTCGAGTATCCCAATGCTTCACGAATATTCATTCGCTCTTGATCTAATAAGCTCGTTACTCTCCTCACTGAAGGTTGAGTACCTTCATTATGAATATCCCATACATCAAAATGTTCTAAAGGTGCAGCATTGAGCATAATTAATGGAGGATGAATAATGGGTCCTGCATTCATTAAAGCTCCACTCAAAGCATCCTCTATAGACTCGATGCTGTCATAAGCTTGCTTTAATACTCTAATAGCATGATCTTTTAATTTTGCTGGATAGACCCCAGTAGGCAATCTCGTCGCATATACACTAATCACGATAGAATTCGGACTATGTTTTCTTACTAAATATGGCAACGTACCCGTTTCTGCAAAAGCCACGTCAGACTTATTCCCAACTTTAAGCATTGCTTGAGCAAATAGGTATGTTCCAAAAGTACCTGGTGGTAAAAATACGACTTGACCAGATGTTAAGTAGGGTGCTATTTCAATCGATAAATCTTCATGGCTTGTTGCGGGTAAAGGAATAATAATCAATTCAGCGTTTTCAATAGCTTTGGATAAATCAGTTTCAAGTTGAATTTTTTGATGTTCATCCCCAACAGATACTGTTCTAGTGCCACGAAAGTCTTTTACAGTAAGCTCACCATATTTCGCTAATTCTTTTAGTGAATCTCGATTTCTTCGCCATAATTTAACTTCGTGATTTTTTTCCGCCATTTCCACTGCTGATGCATAACATCCATGTCCACCGCCGAGAACTGTGATTTTCATTTTCTTCCCTTACATATTTATTGTGTATTGTGATAGTAGGAAAGATTCTTCTTTTTGCTCGCGTCAAAAAGCGGTACTGCTATTCGAATTACGAATTTATTTCTATTAATTTGTTTTGTTTCACGGTTTCTGAAGGCGTGCATCCATAACGTTTTTTATAAAGCCGAGTAAAGTGTCCAAAGCTTCTTACACCATGAGCATTGAAGATATCAATTATAGGCTGATCAACCTGAGTGTGTTTAAGTTCTTGATGAACTCGGTCCAATTTGATTGATGTCATGAAACTGAGAGGCGTTTGGTTCAAATAGGTATTAAATCCCTTTTGAAGCGTTCTTACCGAGACTTTTACAAGCCTCGCAACTTCCTCAATCGAGATTGCTTCCATATAATGTTGCTCAATCAAATGAGCTGCATTTTTGATATAACTTGGGATGAGTTGATATTTTTTATCTGCGATTCGTTCACTGAAATTATGTGGAATTTTGATCAGTAATAACTCAGTCAAATATGAACTAAAGCTATCAGAAATTTGCCACCAGTTTTCAATATTTGAATATGCAAAGCATAAGTAGTTCAGTGTTTCTAAAATTGAAATTCTTTCTTCAGATGTATAGGAAATGCCACTATCGAAAATAAGATTTTTTTGAGGGATATACCCCAACAAGCGATATAAAACAGTGTTGATCAACTCATGATCAATTTTTAATATGATATTTCTACATTTGGCTTGGAGTTCAATTCTATTTTCAAAATGAGGATGAGAAACTGTAAGTAATCCAGGACGTTGTTGATAAGTTGAATGATCATATTTGACTTTACATTCGCCTTCCAAATTAAATCTAAACAGATAACTTTGACACTCAGCACCAAAACTAATTTGAACTGGAGCATTGTAACTTAATTCAAATAGTGCAACTTGACCAAATGAAAACCCACTTAATTTTACTTCTAAAGATTCATCATTCAATACTTCAAATTGATGAGGGCACAAGTATTGTCCTATCACATCTTTAATCTGAAAATAATCTTTTGAAGACAATAAGTTGAATTTCTTTAAAAGTTTCAGATTCGATAAATACATGATAGGTGTACCCTCATTATTTTATTCAGACATGATTTATTTAGACTCAACTTGCAAACTATTTTCGAAGGCTTTACAACCCACTTTCAATAATACAAAGCACAATACGCATGATATTGCACCAACGATAGATATCGATGAACCGACCATTAAAGGATTTTCAAAAATACGATCCGTAATTAAAGCCACTAATGTGGTACCAATACCTAAAGCAATCAAATTACTGATGAGTAAAAAGATAGATGAGATTTGGGCACGTAATTGATTTGGCGAAAGCATTTGCATTGCTGTTGTTGAGATCGGCATTGGGAAAGAAGCGAAAAACATTGCAACAACCAACAATGTAACTGATAGCCATAATTCATTAACTTGTGAAAACAAAATTATTGGAATAATCAGACCTACGATTCCAATCACACCCACAAACATAGGCGAATCTTTTCTGCCTTTTTGAATAAAATAATCATTCATCCAACCAGCCGCAAATACACCTAAAGTATTTGAAATCAGTAACACGGCACCCAACATATAGCCCACTTCAGTAGCTGTCATATTGTAATGTCGTATGTAAAATGCAGGTGTCCAGCTAATTAAGCAAAACAATGCCATGGCATAAAAAGTAAATCCCAAATAATGACATGTAAATGTTTTTTTATGCTTTTTCAGGAATTTAAAAGTATCACTAAGCTTCACTTTTACTACGTTCCCCTGCGCATCGACCATTTGCCCTTTACGCTTAGGATCTTTAACAGTTAAAAGTACCAATATGCCAATAATGACTCCTGGTAAACCCACTAAAATAAACGCTACTTGCCATGCCTTTAACATTCCCAATAAGGGTACAGCGATAAGAGACATGTCCTTGAGTAATCCAATGACAAAACCACCTACTAAGAATGCGATTCCTCCACCAACAAAAGAACCAATCGAATAAATAGCGACAGCTCGACCCAATTTATCTTTTGCAAACATATCACTAAACATTGAATAGGCTGCAGGTGACAAAGCAGCTTCACCAATTCCTACTCCCATTCTGCTCAAAAACAACTGGATAAAGTTCTTACTTAAACCACATAAAGCTGTTGCAATGCTCCAAAATACAATCCCGGCAGCAATTAATTTTGGTCTTGAGAATCGATCTGCGATATAAGCCAGCGGCAGACCCATGAATGCATAAAATAAAGAAAAAGCTAGTCCATGGAGTAGACTAAATTGCGTGTCAGTTAAATTCAAATCTGCTTTTATCGGTTCAATCATCAAAGCCAAAATTTGACGATCGATAAAAGAAAATATATATGCAACCATGCAAAGTATTACAACATACCAAGCATAAATATCCTTCTTTTTTGCATCATTGCTCTTTAACTCGGAAATTTTTCCCATCGAAATCATCCTAAATATTTTATAGATCAGCGCTATCCCTATGACAAATCCATGCCAATTTATGCTGATTTATAAAATAAATATCATTTTTAACACTATTATTCTATTTATTTTTCCATTAAATATTACATATAAATAGGTATTTTATATTAATCTAATCTAAAAAAATTAGTTCATGCTCTTCAATTCGTCTAGATAATCTAATATTTGTTTGATGTATTCATTATTATCGATACTTCTATAGGCAACTGTAATTGGACTTTCAGCCTCATTATCTAGAATTGGTATAAATTTCAAATTTTTCATACCTATAGAGCATGCACTCTTTGGAATAATACACCCCCCCTCACCAGATGACACCATCCCCAATGCCATATGGATTTCTCTCGTCTCGATCAGATTTTGGGGAATTAAGTCAAGTTCAGAGAATATTCCTTGAACAAAAGTTGAGAAGTTTGGTTTAGGAGTATTTGGATATATATAAATATGTTCGTTGACCAATTGTGATAAATGTACTTCCTTAACATTTTGGGTCACTAATGTATGATCTTTGTGCACTGCTAAAAAAAGTTGCTCTCTTTCGATCACTATTCTTTTTATTGAAGGATCACTAATTCCTAATCGACCAAACCCAATATCAATTTTTCCCAATTTCAAAGCTTCTACCTGGTCCCTGGTTCCGCATTCCACTAATTCAACTTTTATATTTGCAATATGCTTTCTTAAATAATCAATGATCTCAGGTAATTTCCAATAAAAAAGCGAACCAACATATCCAATTCGTACCGTTGTATCTGTCACTTTATATCGATTTACCATCGATTTAGCATGTGCTGTTAAGGTCAGTATCTGTACAGCATATTGGTAAAAAAATTCTCCAACTTCAGTTGTTTTAATCGGTCTCATGCCTCTTTCAAATAATACGACACCTAACTCTGACTCTAAGTTTTTGATTTGTCGAGTAAGTGGTGGTTGTGCGATACATAACTTTTCAGCAGCTTTTGTAATACTTTTTTCTTCGACCACCGTAGCAAAATACTTTAATGTTCTTAATTCCATTGAAATTTCCTTAATCCATACTTTTTTAGTATTTTAATATACTACCTAACCTCTATTTTCAATACTTTATTTCAAATAAGGTATTTAGCATATATTAATGGAATATATTGCTGCATGTACAAAAATATTGAAACCTTGCTCGTTGAAATCCCGACGATCCGCCCACACAAGATGGCGGTCGCAACGATGCAAACTCAAACCTTAGTCCTCATTAAAATCGAAACTTCGGATGGTTTCATTGGTTGGGGCGAAGCTACCACCATCGGTGGCTTAGGCTATGGTGAAGAAAGCCCTGAAAGTATCAAAACCAATATCGATACTTATTTTGCTCCACTACTCAAAACTTTTACTGATCTCAACGTTGCTCAAATTATGCAAGTGTTGAAGAAGAATATTAATGGCAACCGTTTTGCAAAATGTGCCATTCAAACTGCTTTACTCGATATTCAAGCTCAACGTTTAGGCTTGCCGCTGTCTGAAGTGCTAGGTGGCCGTCTGCGTGACAGCGTCCCTGTGCTTTGGGTGTTGGCTTCTGGTGATACGGATAAAGATAT